>NZ_BAACAP010000228.1:0-105513 GCF_045865695.1 Scytonema hankhaensis NUACC26 | reverse complement strand
GAAATCCACTTTATGAAGTCATGTTTGTCCTGCAAAATACTCCAATGTCTGTGCAGGAAGTGTCTGGATTAACCTTGCGTACTTTGGAGTTTGATAGCGGTACAGCTCAACTAGATATTTTTCTGTCAATGTCTGAAGCCGAAGAAGGATTAACAGGGTGTTTGGAATACAATACAGATATTTTTGATTCAATAACAATTACCAAATTTATCAACAATTTCCAGACTTTGTTGGAAAATATCGTTGCTAATCCAGAGCAACGTCTCAGCGAATTGTCGCTACTAACTGCTTCTGAGCAAGAGCAACTATTATTTAAGTTTAATCAAACTCGTGCAGATTATCCTCAAGATGTATCTCTGAATCAATTATTTGAGCAGCAAGTTGAACTAACACCTGATTCTTTAGCACTTACGAGCGAGTCTGAGGAACTAACTTATCGTCAACTTAATTATAGAGTTAATCAGCTTGCTCATTATTTACAAAAACAGGGTGTAACAAAAGAAACCCTAGTTGCTCTATGTCTGGAACGCGACCTAGACATGGTAGTAGGAATTTTAGCTATTCTTAAAGCTGGTGGTGCATACATTCCCCTCGATCCAAGTTATCCAGTGGAGCGTCTGAATTTTATGCTCTCTGATTCTCAAGTGTCATTGGTCATTAGTCATTCGTCATTGGTTAATAGGTTCAGACAAATGACTAATGACAAAGGACAAATGACAATCATTTACTTAGACAGTGACTGGGAAATAATCAAGCAAGAAAGTCAACAAAACCCCATTAACATTTCAAAAGCTGATAATCTCGCCTATATTATCTACACTTCTGGTTCAACTGGAAGACCTAAAGGCGTTCTTGGCACTCATCGCGGTACAGTAAACGGCTTACACTGGTTATGGAAAACCTATCCTTTTACCCAAGGAGAAGTTTGTTGTCAGAAAACAGCTATTAGCTTTGTCGATTCTGTATGGGAAATTTTTGCTCCTTTACTTAGAGGAGTTCCTACAGTAATTATCAGCAATGCAACTATACTAGACCCGCAATTATTTATAGAAACTCTAGCGCATCACAAAGTGACTCGTATCATACTTGTACCCTCACTACTACGCTTACTTCTTGATAATTACAGTCACGTAATCAAGAAATTATCACAGTTAAAACTCTGGATAACTAGCGGAGAATCATTATCTGTTAAGTTAGTTCAAAGTTTCCGAGAATTGATGCCGTCTGCAAAACTAATCAACCTTTACGGCTCATCGGAAGTTTCCGCCAATGCTACTTACTACGATACCAATTTATTACCAAATCAAGCGCACAGCGTCCCCATCGGTCGTCCTATTGACAATACTCAAGTTTATGTGCTAAGCCGCGATTTACAACCAACACCTGTAGGAGTTGTCGGTGAACTTTATGTTGGGGGTGATGGATTAGCGAGAGGTTATTTGCATCGTCCGGAATTAACTCAGGAAAGATTTATCGATAACCCCTTGATTCCTGGAAATGAACTTTACAAAACGGGTGATTTAGTACGGTATCTCAAAGATGGTAATCTTGAGTATTTGGGTCGCCGTGATGAACAGGTAAAAATCAGAGGGTTTCGAGTAGAGTTGAGTGAAATAGCAACTGCGATCGCACAACATCCAGATGTGCAAGAATCAGTGGTAATTGCCAGCGATGATATTCAGGAAAATCGGCGTTTGATTGCTTATATCGTGACAGATAAACAGGATCTAGCTACACAACTGTTGCCAGACTTACAACAAAAACTCCCTAATTATATGCTACCATCTGCTTTTGTTGTACTGGATGCACTTCCACTAACACCTAATGGCAAAATAGATAAACGTGCGCTGCCGAATAATAAAATTAGTCAAAAAAATAAAAATGAATCCTTCATTGCTCCTCGTAATTTTATAGAATTATCATTAGTAAAACTTTGGGAAAATCTCCTCAATACTAGTCCTATCGGGGTGACAGACAACTTTTTTGATTTGGGCGGTCACTCATTTTTGGCTGTTCGCTTAATGGCTCAAATTCAAGACAGATTTGGGCATAACCTCACCCTATCTACTCTTTTTGAAAATCCAACAATTGAAAAACTAGCGCTCGTTGTCAGCCAGCCATTTCGTGAGAGTTCTAATTCTCCTCTAGTAGCAATTAACTCGAATGGTTCCCAAATACCTTTCTTCTGTATACATGGCGCTGGTGGCAATATTAGCCCATACTTTAATTTGTCCAAGAGACTTGGTGAAGATTATCCACTTTATGCTTTGGAAGATACTCTAGAGCAGGAGAAGCCTGAAATCATATCAGTAGAAGAGACAGCAACTCGCTACCTGCAAGAAATCCGTCAAGTACAGCCAAATGGTCCTTATCTTTTAGGTGGTCATTGTTACGGCGGTGTACTAGCTTTTGAAATAGCGCAACAATTACAAAAGCAGGGTCAAACAGTAGGTTTATTGGTTGTCATCGATGCCATATTATCAGAAACACCCATTAAATCTACAGAATCGGACGATGCAAAATTTTTACTTCGCATAGCTGAATCAATGAAAACTGATAATAATATAGACTTTTCATTGCCTTTTGAAGAACTTCGAAATTTGCCATTAACTGAGCAACTTAATTTGATTAATAAAAAGGCCAACTTCATCTTTAGCGATGCAGAAATTCAAGATTTTCTCCGTTATTACAACCTTTTCAAAGCTCATGTTCAAGCCATGCGAAAGTATATTCCCCAAGTTTATCCTCAGTCTATAACTCTATTTCGAGCTTCGGAGGAAATAATTCATGACTTCGACAATCCAGAATGGAATACTAACGATCCCTTATTAGGTTGGAGTAAGTGTTCTAGTCAATCTATTCAAGTCATTGATGTTCCTGGGGATCATTTCTCGATTTTCGTTGAACCTCATATTCAAGAATTAGCTAAACATTTGAGAATTTGTATCGATAATGCTGTGTGCGATCTAAATAGATAATAGGAGTAAAAAGGCTTATGAAACTACCCCCAGAACCGAAAACTCCTTCTTGGTTGCTAAGTCTACAATTCAAGGCCGATCCCTTTGGCTATATGGATGCTATTTCCAAACGTTATGGTGATATCGTTACTCTAATGTTTGGTTCTACACCAACAATTTATGTTAGTAATCCTTCAGGAATAAAGGAGATTTTCACAAATACTAAGGAAATTACAGCTAGTGGCGAATTGAACCGAGATGACGCCCTGATGACAGGAAAACAAGGAGTCCTTCAACTTGATGGGATACGTCATAAACATCGACGTAAGCTTTTAATGCCTGCTTTTCACGGTGCGCGGATGCAAACCCAAGGACAGCGAATTTGTGACCTTACACACAAGGTTATGCAACAGCAGGCAATCGGCAAGCCTTTTATTGGCTATCCAACAATGGAAGATATCACTCTGCGGGTGAGTATAGAAGTTGTGATGGGATTGCCTGAAGGAGAGCGTTACAACAGACTCAAGCAATTGCTTTCTTTGTCTTTGAAACAGATGTTATCTCCTTTGCTGATAATTGCTAAAAAACTGCCTTTTGGAGGACGAGATTTAGGTCGATGGAGTCCTGCCGGATACTTGCTTTACCTCCGGCAAGAACTTTTTGATTTGCTCTACACAGAAGTTCAAGAGCGCCGCAAGCAAACAGATACTTCACGCACTGATATTCTCTCTGAGTTAGTATTGGCAAGCGATGAAGCAGGTAATCCTTTGACGGATGAGGAAGTGCGAGACTTATTAATCTCACCTCTTTTTGCAGCTCAGGATGCTTCCTCAACAGCACTTGCTTGGTCTTTGTACTGGGTTCACCGTTTACCTCATGTTCGCTCGCGCCTGCTTCAGGAACTTGATAGTCTTGGCGAAAATCCAGATCCTATGAGTATTTTTACACTTCCGTATTTAAGTGCTGTTTGTAACGAAGTTTTACGAATTTACCCAACTCAGTTATTCACATTTCCCAGATTGGTAGAATCTCCTGTCCAGGTGATGGGCTACGAGTTGAACCCCGGTACAATACTTATTGGTAATATTTATTCAACACATCAGCGTGAAGATTTATACCCGACACCAAAAGAATTTCAGCCAGAGCGCTTTTTAGAAAAACAATTCTCCCCCTACGAATTTTTACCTTTTGGCGGTGGTTCACGTGTGTGTATTGGCGGAACTTTTGCCCTATTTGAAATGAAACTTGTATTAGCAACCATTCTTTCACATTATGAATTAGAGCTAGTCAGTCAGCGTCCAGAACGTCCCAAGTATATCGATTTGATTTGTTACCCTGCTAGCGGTGTGAAGATGATCGTGCGTGGTCTACGTCAACATCAAGCACAGTCTCAGCCATCGGTTATTGGCTTAGTTTAACACCTATCTATAATTTAACATTTATCAAAAAATCCTAATGAAACTACCTGATGGACCAAAAACTTCTCCCCGATTGCTTAGTCATCAATTTGAGACCAATCCCCTTGGCTTCATGGATGCTATGGGCTCGTGCTATGGGGATATTTTCACCATTATGGCTGATTCTATACCTTTAGTGATAGTTAGCAACCCAGAAGGGATGAAGCAAATTTTTACTAATGCAAAAGAGATTACAGCTTCTGGTAAGTTAAATCAAGGTGGAGAATCAATAGTCGGGAATCACGGGTTGCTCGCACTAGATGGGTTGCGTCATAGAAATCGTCGTAAGTTGTTGATGTCACCTATGCGCGAAACTCAGACGCAAGAATACGGACAGCGTATCTGTAGAGTGACAGAAAAAGTCATGAATCAATTGAGCATAGGTAAATCTTTTCTGGCTTACCCGACAATGCAAAAGATTACCTTGGAAGTAGTTTTACCAGCATTGTTTGGTTTGCACTCAGGAGAGCGTTACGAACAATTTCGACAACTGTTTTCTCACTTAATAAGTTATGCTAGGTCTCGCTGGCTAGATATCTCTCTTTCCTATCCAATTTTAAAAAAGGATTTAGGTCGCTGGAGTCCTTGGGGATACTGGCTTTATCTGCAACGGCAATTTGACAAACTACTCCATGCCGAAATTGAAGAACGCCGTCAAAAAGTAGACTCTTTAGGTACTGATGTATTATCAGAATTGGTGTTTGCTTGCGATGAAACGGGTCAACCAATGACCTATGAATATACACGAGATTTGTTTCCATCATTACTATTTGGTGGTCAAGATGCGTCAGCAACTGCTATAAGTTGGTCTCTGTACTGGATTCATAGTACACCTGGTGTTCGCGATCGCCTCCTTGAAGAACTTAATACCCTTGGTGAGTCCTTAGAGCCTGAGAAGATTATTGCATTACCCTACCTGAATGCTGTTTGTAATGAATCCTTACGAATTTATCCAACTCAGGTTGTTACATTTCCACGACTTGTAGAATCGCCAATTGAAATAATGGGCTACCAATTAGACCCAGGTACAGTAGTAAGAGGATGTATATATTTAACTCATCAACGAGAGGACTTATATCCACAACCAAAGCAATTCAGACCAGAGCGCTTTCTAGAAAAAGAATATTCTCCCTATGAATTTCTGCCTTTTGGGGGTGGCGCTCGTCGCTGTCCGGGTGAAATATTAGCGCTTTTTGAAATGAAACTAGTCTTAGCAACAATTCTCTGTCGCTATCAACTTGCACTAGCCAATGAAAAAAGAGTCGAAAAACCGAAGGCTCGAGGTGTTAACTATCCTCCTGCAAGTGGCTTAAAAATGGTAATGCTTGGTGAACGTCCACGCCAACAGCGATCGCACCAACTTATTGTTAGTTCAGCTAATCCATAAATATGCAAACTCAACAAATCGATCGACTTCCCCTGACAGATTGTCGTTTTTGCTCGCTGGTTTCCAAAACTAATGGAGAAGACCCAATTGGCACAGCAGGTACTTGCGACCATTGGCTAATTATGGAAATCCCACAACCTTGGTCGCAAAACATCTTTCAGGAAAATGCCACAATCAAAGCATTGATAAGTTTATTCCAAGAAATTATTGTCAAGCATGGAATTAACCTGAGACCAATGCTGATTGCTCCAGATCGCGATTACTCTCATCCTGGCTTTACCCGCGTGCTGTACTACTATCGTCCTACCAAACTGTTTTCTCAGTTTGAGAAGCAGGAGTTTGTCCTCCCAAAGAAAGAAGCAATTCCTTTGGTAACGGCAATACTGAAGCAGTTGATACAACAACCCAACGATTTATCAAAGTTTCAGCAGTATCAGCAACAAACCAGCCATATCCGCGAACTCATGGTTTGTACCCATGCTCAAGTAGATCTTGCTTGTGGCAGATTTGGAACTCCCTTGTATCGTCGGTTACGCAAAGAATATGCTCCTGCTGCCAATGGAAAGTTAAGAGTATGGCAGACAACTCACTTCGGCGGTCATCAATTTGCTCCTACCCTAGCGGATTTACCCCAAGGGTGCTTATGGGGACATTTAGAACCAGAAGTCCTTGATTCACTGGTCAAGAGAAATGGTTCAGTTGTTGACTTGCGTAAATTCTACCGAGGATGGACGGGTTTAACCAAGTTTGAGCAAATTGCTGAGCGCGAAATCTGGATGCAGTTGGGCTGGACTTGGCTCGACTACTTGAAAGCTGGTAAAGTGGTTGCTATTGAAGAAGTTGGTCAAGGACAAGAAGCTGATTGGGCGGAAGTACGTATTGATTATGCTGATGCTGCGCCTGATGAGAGTTTATCTGGAGCCTATGAAGCCAGAGTTGAAGTCAGTGGTGAGGTCATAAGCGCACTTAGCTCGGGAAAAGAGATGGAGTTAAAAGCGGTGAAGCAGTATCGTGTTAGCCGTTTAGTCAAGGTTGAGTAAACAGCAAAAAACCGAGAACTTAAAAATGACTTTCCAAAAACAATCTCAACTCACTAATGAGATCCTCCAAGGCAATCTCATTAAACTGATGTTCAAGTTATCAACTCCCGGTATTTTAGGAACACTGCTACTAAGCTCAAGCACTTTTATTGATGCTTTATTTGCAGGGCAACTTATTGGTGAAACTGCTGTCGCTGGTATATCTCTTACTTCACCATTAACTTCTATCATAAATGGTTCTGCTTACTTAGTTGGAGTAGGTTCTGCTTCTGTTCTCAGTCGAGCTATTGGTTCTGGAGATATCAAAACTCAGTCCAAAATATTCGGCAACTTAATAGTAATAGGTGTTGTTATCTCCTTTGCGCTCACAATCGTTGGCTACAGTTTTAGTGAAGAATTAGTTGTATTCATGGGAGGAAATGGTGAAGTTGCCTCAGATGGAGCAGAATTTTTTAAGACTTATATGCTTTGTTCAGTATTTTGCATCATAGGTGTTTCTGCTAATCATCTCATTAAATCTGAAGGTAAACTCAGATTGTCTATGATATTTGCTGGTATTTTTGTTATCGTTAACATTATCTTAAATACTATATTTATTAGCATCTTTCGCTGGGGAATTCGGGGATTAGCTCTTGCTACAGTTATTGCAATGATTGTTTACTGTATTGTCATCTTAACCTATTTTATTTCTGGGAAAAGTTCTATCCCAGTTCATCTCAAAAAATTGGTTATAGCAATAGATTTACTACCTGATATTTTATCAGTAGGAATCGCAGAGCTACTGACTCCAGTTATGAGCTTAATTCAAAGTTTTGTAGTTTTTCAATCCATCTCTCATTATGGAACACAGAATGATATAGCCTTTTTCGGAGCAACACTAACATTAACTTCATTGGCATTGATTCCCTTAAATGGTTTTATGCAAGCCTTACAACCCGTTATTGGTATAAATTATGGAGCCAGAAATTATGACAGGCTCAAAAAAGCTTATTTAACTTTTGTCATTGGTGCCATTGCTTTATTAACATTATTTTGGCTACCTCTACAATTGTATCCAAAAACGTTTCTAGGCTGGCTGTTGCCAAACATTACTTTTACTAAAAATGATTTACTCAACTTTCGCATTTTTAATTCATTTATACCAATTATGCCCTTTGTTCCCTTTGGAGCAGTTCTCTTTCAATCTATAGGTAAAGGGAAAGTAGTTGCCATAATAGTTATTTTAAAAAGTCTAATTTTATTTATTCCATTTGTGGTGATATTATCAATGTTGATGGGTTTAAGAGGTATGTATTATGGTATGGTTATGACAGATACCGTAATTCTATTAATTGCACTTAAATTAACAATTAAAGAATTTTATTGTTTTAGTAAGAAGCAAAGCCAAAAACACTATTTATAAATGATTTAAAAAAAATAAACTTATTTTTAAGTTTTTATCTTGCAGATAAATGTTTTACCGATCGTGAGGGTCAAAAAAATGGTTCAGAGACAAAAAGGTGCTGTTTTGATTACAGGAACATCTACAGGAGTAGGTCGAGCAGCAGCGCTCTTACTTGACAAAAAAGGATATCGTGTGTTTGCTGCGTTGCGTCAAGAAAAAGATGCTGAATCACTCAAGCATGATGCATCTGAGAATTTGACACCAATATTGATGGACATTACAAAAGGAGAAGAGATTAAATTGGCTGCAGACATTGTCTCGAAAGCTGTCGGTGATGAAGGACTGGTTGGATTGGTGAACAACGCAGGTCTGTTGGTGGATGGACCAGTGGAGTATATTGCGATTGACGACCTCAGATGGCAATTTGAAGTGAATGTTTTCGGGCAAATAGCAGTTACGCAGGCATTCTTACCGTTAATCCGAAAAGCAAAAGGTCGGATAATCAACATTGGCTCAGTAGGCGGTAAAATTGCCGGACCATTTGTCTCTGCCTTGTGTGCTTCCAAGTTTGCATTGGAAGCATTTACAGATGCATTGAGAATAGAATTAGATCCTTGGGATATTGAAGTCATTTTGGTCGAACCGGGTTCAATTGCTTCTGCAGCGCCGGATAAAGTGGAAGAAAGCTTTCAGAAAAATTTTGCTAATATGTCACTTGAAGCTAAAGCTATGTATGGTGATGCCTACAAATTTTATGTTGAGGGTTTGATTAGATCGAATCGTACAGGAATGCCACCTGAACAAGTTGCAAATGCAATTTTAGAGGCTCTAGAAGCTAGTAAACCCAAAACGCGTTACTTTTTATCCAAAGGACAGATATTTCTAATGCTTGAGTTGATGCTGAAAAAATTCATGCCCGATCGGAGTTTTGATGCAATGATACTCAAAAGTTGGAAGTTAAAAAATCAGAATTGAAGCTATCTTTTTGTATTCTATCCAACTAGGTACTCGAAGCCGAGGTAGATTCACGCTCGAATGCTTTCAAAATAACAACACGCAAGAGATTTAGTTAAAAACCATGATTTTATCAGACTCTAAGCCTAGCAAGATACAGTCTCTGTTGACCCCCATACAATGGGTACACGCCTACTGGGTTTCACGGTGTATCTATGTCATTGCTAAACTTGGCATTGCTGATTTGCTCAAAGACGGTTCCCAGCACTGCGATGCTTTAGCTGCTGCAACAAATACCCACAGTGATTCTCTTTATCGGGTGTTAAGATCTCTTGCTGGGCTCGGAATTTTTGCTGAGATACAACCTCGATGCTTTGAGCTAACTCCACTAGCAGATTGTTTGCAGAGCAATGTCCCTGGCTCCATACGGGATATGGCAATCTTCCGGGGCGAAGAGCATTACTACAAATCGTGGGGAGATTTGATGTATAGCTTACAGACAGGAAAAAGTGCCTTTGAATATTTGTATAACATGGATTTGTTTGAGTACAACGAGCAAAATCCTCTTCAAGGAGAAATCTTTGATCGGGCTATGACTTCGTCAAAAGACGAATATACCGAATTCTTAAAAGCTTATGATTTTTCGTCAATTGGCACGCTGGTTGATGTTGGTGGTGGCAAAGGTAGCTTTTTGAGTGCTGTACTCGAAGCAAATCCCACAATGACAGGGATATTATTCGATCAGCCGGAAGTGATTGATAGAGCTAAGAATTCACATCAATTTCTTAATAATCGCTGTCAACTTGTAGGCGGTAGCTTTTTTGAGGGTATTCCAGAGGGAGGAGATGCCTATGTACTTAAACATATTATCCAGGACTGGGACGATAGGCGATCGTGCGCCATTTTGAGGAACTGCTATCAAGCCATGGGAAAATATGCTCGACTTTTGGTGATAGACTTCGTACTTCCTCCTGCAAACGAGCCTTCTGAAAGCAAGTTTATTGATGTTAATATGCTAGTGATGTGCCCTGGTGGATGTATCCGTACTGAAGCTGAGTTTCGAGAATTATTTAAATCTGTAGGATTTAAACTCAATAAAGTTATTCCAACCCAATCCGAAGTTAGCATACTTGAAGGAGTCAAAATAACCAGTTAACAGTCATTAGTTATGTACTGTTGACCGAGCGCTGAACACTCTTAGAAGAGGTATCACGATGGCAACAATGGGAAAATATTGCAAAGCTTATCCAATCCAAAAATTACGACAGTTCAGTCAGTGGACTGAGAATGCTGAAAATACCAGAAAAGAGAAGAAAGAAATTGATGGTAAAGAAGTCGAAGTCAATAGAGAGTTAACAGATGATGACTTTCTCTATCTGCAAGAAAACTACGTAGTCACAGATGGGATTTTCAAGGACGAGAATATCATTTTTGATAATGTAACTCCCGAATGGAAAGAGTTTTGCCACAAGTCCCTCGCTTTTGAGATTCCAGTTTACGAACCCGTGCAAGTCAAAGCATCAGCAGGTCAAGAAAAAAGTAAGCCCTAAAATTAGGATAAACTGTAATGAACGAGTTAGTACAACGATTGTCATCCGGGGAACACCCTGTTGAAGCCAGCTTACGACCTGAAAAAACACCTACTGCTTTAAAAGAGTGTATTGACCGTGGATATGTTCATATCAAATTCACGAATACCAGGGGAGGGACTGATTTAGGTGTTAGACTTGACCCAAAAGCCTCTAATTTCAATGAAGCTGATTTCGAGAACCAAAAAGGTCAGGTTCATCTAGTTGGTGATTTGACACTGAATTATGTGAAAGTTAGATGTATTGCGGATATTGACCTGGGGACATTGGAAGGTAAAGGACGCCTGGAACCTGTGGAAGTATAATGTTGATTGAGATTTTAACTGCAGACGGACGCACCCTCGACGCAGATAGTTTTCTAATGTATTAGCTAGGAGGATAAATATGTATCAAGACGACAAAGAAGATACGACGATTTACAAAGTTGTCGTCAATCACGAAGAACAGTATTCTATTTGGCCTGCTGCCCGAGAGAACGCACTAGGTTGGAAGGATGCTGGCAAAAGTGGAGAGAAACAAGAATGTCTCGATTATATCAAAGAAGTTTGGACTGACATGAGACCGCTGAGTCTTCGGAAAAAGATGGAGGAAGCTGCTCGCAGTCAAGGATAACGCAAATAAGCTCGTACATTCATTCAAGAGTCATTAGTCATTTATCCTTAGTCGTTTGTACTTGTACTAGATAAAGGACAAATGACTAAGGATAAATGACGATCGCAAATTATGAACACCACACAAATATCTGACTCCTGCGTTACTTGTCCCTATCCTAACCCTCAAGCCTCCCTGCGTTTATTCTGCTTTCCCTACGCAGGGGGCAGTTCTCTCATTTTTCGTCCGTGGTTCAACAGCCTACCTAAGACTGTCGAAGTTTGTCCTATCGAGCTTCCTGGACGAGGAATTCAGATGAAGTTAACTCCTTTGTCACGGCTAGAACCCTTGATTGAGGATCTAGCTTCCGCCCTCGTGCCACATTTAGACAAACCATTCGCCTTCTTTGGCCACAGCATGGGTGCGCTTGTCAGCTTTGAGCTTGCCCGTCTACTCCGCAGAGAATATAATATCAGCCCAATTCACCTGTTTGTATCCGGTCGTCGCGCTCCTCAAATCCCTGACCCAAAGCCACCCATCCATGCTCTACCAGAACCTGAGTTTATAGAAGAACTGCATCGCCTCAACGGTACGCCCAAAGCAGTACTAGAGAATGCCGAACTGATGCAGCTACTTATCCCTATCCTACGGGCAGATTTTTCCGTCCACGAAACTTACATTTATACTCCTGCACCCACCCTCGACTGCCCTATCACTGCCTTTGGTGGTTTGCAGGATGAAGAAGTCAGTGGCTCGGAACTCCAAGCTTGGCAAGAGCAAACAAATGCTACTTTCTCTCGGCAAATGTTTTCTGGAGACCATTTCTTTCTGCACTCAGCCCAATCACTTCTGCTACAGTCTCTTTCCCAAGAACTACACCGAATTACAAGTGAAATAAGTTGTTAATCTCTTTAACTCAGGGGTAAGAGGATGTCGGCTAAACATTCCAAGTTTTTCCAACTCACCTCATGATTCCACAAACACGTCCCAATGATTACCGATATCCCATCACTGGGGACAATAAAGTTGAGACAGTGCGCTACACCTTGCCGGAGCAAAGTGCGAGCAAAGGGCTTGTTTGGATTAACCAAACACAGTACTTTGAAGGCATATCAATGGATGTCTGGAACTTCCGTTTGGGAGGGTATCAGATTTGTCAAACGTGGCTCCAGTCTCACCAAGGCTACTCTCTTTCTCATAAAGATATTCAGCAATATCAGCGCATTATTGTAGTATTAGAAGAAATCATTGAGTTAATATTAGGAATAGATACAGCCATTCGACTTAGCCAATTGAAAAACCAGAAAATTTTTGAAAAATTGCAAGTCATAGTCGCAGAGCAATTGGGGATCGAGCAGAACCAAGTCAGCTTAACATCAAATTTTGCTCTAAACTTAGGGGCAGATTCCTTAGATATGTTGGAATTACTCATGGTTCTGGAAAAAGCTTTTAACATTAAAATTAATGATGAAGTGGCTAAGAATATTTCGACAGTACAAAATCTGGTTAATTACATTAGTCAAAAGGTGGTGATTTAAAAGTGTTGCCTGAAGAGATTATCGATCGAATTCTAGCTAAAGTTTAACAAGAAAAATGCTTAACATCATAATGATTAACCAAGATTTTGTCATTTGGAATAAAGTTTTGAATTTAAGAGAAGGACATTGTACTGAGTCCCAAAGGGGACACATTTCGCGTGCCTCGCTCTACGAGGAGCTTACGCTTAGGCGGAGCATCTGGGCAGGAAATACACGCAATCGCACAATGGCTCTCAAAAGCTTGCGTGCAAAGTTTCATGATTCTCCTTGCTCTTACACTGGTCGGTATTCCTTTTCCTACGATCGCATCCGAAGAGAAGCCCGAAGCCAGTAACAAACTGGAACCTCTTCAAACCGAGATGACACAACTAGACCTCAAAATTATTGAGCAGTTAGTTGCTATTGCTCAGCGCAACTCAGCTTCTGTGCAGGAGACAAAAGCAGCAATGGGATTGAATGCCTTTGGAGACGTTTTGTCCATAGAATTATCATCCTATCAAACCACGTCAAATTTTACATCAGCCGATGTCTCATCAAATGAACGCGGTTTGTCCCTCAACGTCACAATCGATCCAATTAAGCTCTTAGGTACCATTGAGAAACGATCTGTCATGCAGGTTCGTTGGAATGAAGCCAAGCATCAAAAACGACTAGCCGTCGTGAAATACTATGTTGCCTATCTCCAAGCCCGTCAAGCTGCAAAAATTGCCGCCTATCAAATGCAAAAGTTCACAAGGAGTACTCCCATTGCCAGTCTCCATGCCCAAGCAACCTCTCCTGAGAGCGTCAATCATCTTGCCAATCCTGACTATGTTGCCGCTGTAACTCAAATGCTGAGTACGAGCACAGGCGAACGAGTCGCATTGGAAGAATTAGCAGCTTGTGTCGGTTTATCTCCTCAAGCAATAATTCCTGTTATCAATAGTCGATAGATATTGTACAGTTTTTACTACTTATTACCAGCAAATTATAATTTCTACCAGTTTATGGTTTACTTACATAAAACTTTCAGGCGAAAATCATTCCGACTTTTACCATTTGTACTTGGTCTGATCTTTACTTTAGTCATAGGGTGCTACACTTCAGCACAAGTGGCAAAATCCACTGAGATACTCTGGGACACATATGGAATTCCCCACATCTACGGTAAGGATGCTCAAAGTGCTTTCCAAGCATTCGGTTGGGCGCAGATGCAAAGCCACGGTAATCTGCTTTTACGTCTGTACGGTCAAGCACGAGGACGCGCTGCTGAGTATTGGGGAGAGAAATATTTAGAATCAGACCGTTGGGTACTGACTACAGGAGTGCCAGAACGCGCTCGTTCTTGGTATAAGGCACAAAGTCCGACTTTTCGCAACTACTTAGATGCCTTTGCTGCTGGAATTAATGCTTATGCAAAGGAGCATGGAGAAAAGCTTGACGATGAGGTAGAGGTTGTGCTACCAGTCAAGGCAGAAGATGTGATGGCTCACTTACACCGAGTTGTACATTTCACTTTTGTTGTCAATCCACAAGAGGTTGCAGGCGTCGCCAAGGAAGAATCAAAAGCCGGGTCTAATGGTTGGGCGATCGCACCAAAGCATTCTGCAAGTGGCAAGGCAATGCTACTTGCAAACCCCCACTTACCCTGGTCAGATTTATTCTTATGGTACGAAGCACAAATAACGGCTCCGGGTATTAATGCGTCTGGAGCGACACTTGTTGGCATTCCCGTGTTGGCGATCGCCTTCAACGATAATTTGGGTTGGACTCACACTGTCAACACTTTCGATGGCTGGGATACTTATGCACTCCAACTCGTTGACAAAGGTTATCGCTTCGATAATCAAGTTCGTCCCTTTGAAACGACAACCCTTTCTGTGAAAGTCAAGCAAAAAGACGGCACGCTACTCGACCAACCCCTAGTCGTGAAACAGTCTATTCACGGACCTGTCGTGTCAGAAAAAGAAGGCAAAGCCATAGCACTGCGCGTTGTTGGTCTTGACCGACCTGGTGTCTTAGAGCAATGGTGGGATATGGCACGTTCTCAAAACTTAAAACAATTTGAAACGGCTCTCCAACGCCTGCAACTGCCAATGTTCACGGTGATGTATGCAGATAAAGACGGACACATCATGCACCTGTTCAACGGTCAAGTTCCTGTGCGACAACAAGGAGATTTTAAATACTGGCAAGGAATTATTCCCGGTAACACTTCTAAAACCTTATGGACAAAAATTCATCCCTACAAAGATTTACCACGCATTGTTGACCCACAAAGTGGCTGGTTGCAAAATACCAATGACCCACCATGGACTACAACATTTCCCACCGCTATCAAAGCGAATAACTACCCTTCTTATATGGCACCTCACTTCATGGACTTTCGATCGCAACGCTCGACCCGGATGCTCTATGAGGATGACAAAATCACTTTCGATGAGATGGTGGAATACAAACATTCGACTCGCATGGAACTCGCAGATCGTCTACTGGATGATTTAATCCCCGCAGCCGAGAAGAAAGGAAGTGAATTAGCACTCCGAGCAGCTGGTGTCCTAAAAGCATGGGATCGACAAGCGAATGCTCATAGCAAAGGCGCAGTCCTTTTCGCTGCTTGGGCACAACAGATGGACTGGGATAAAAGCTTTAGCAAACCCTGGAACGAAAACTCTCCACGTACCACTCCTGACGGTTTAGCCGATCCATTGAGTGCAGTCGCAACACTAGAAGCTGTTGCTGCCAAAGTGGAAAAGACATACGGGTCGCTAGATGTAGCTTGGGGAGATGTTTTTCGGTTGGTGGTCAGCAACAAAAATTTGCCGGCTAATGGTGGTTTGGGAGATCTCGGTATTTTCCGTGTCCTCGATTTTGCGCCTGCTTCAGAAGATCGCTTTCAAGCAGTCGCGGGGGATTCGTTTGTTGCCGCAATTGAGTTTTCGCAACCAGTACGGGCAATGGCGCTCACTAGCTACGGCAATGCCACTCAACCAGGTTCACCTCACGTTGGCGATCAGTTGCCCATGTTTGTCAATAAACAATTGCGTCCAGTGTGGCGCGAGCGTCAAGATATCCTTGCCCACTTAGAAGAGCGCAAAATGTTTTGAGTCGGACATCGACTTCGATCGAGTTTAAGATAAATTTGTGCGATAAGACGGGTACGGCTTATCGCACAAATTTATGCAGTACCAAGCCAATGTCCGATTGACTGCTTGGTTCGCCAGCGATCCAAGATTTTCAGTTTTCACCCAGGCTTTCGAGGATAATAGAGTAAATATTTTTCCCCCCACTTCCTAAGATATTAGCGATTAGCTGTAACTTCGGGGTAACATTTCCAACCAAGCAGATCAAGTAATATTTCAGACGCCCAGAATAATAATGGATAGCAGGATTGAACTACAGACAACACAATATATAGTTTAATTTTGCACAATAGTATTACCAACCAATACAACGTGCATTAGCTCGGGCGAATAGTCATATGGACGAACAAAGAATCCAGATTTACTTAAACGTAATCGCCGCCTTGCTCAATTGCCCTAGTCATCAGGAAGTGATGAAGATATTAGCACTCAACTCTCAATGGATAGATGAAGGGTTCGTGCAGGTAATGGGACAAGTCGCAGAAGATATGGTCTCGCTTGGTCGCCATTATACAGCAGATTGGTTGCTAAATCTTAGTCAGGAGTTAGCATCTTCTTTAAATAAACAAGCAACTCCTCAAAATTTGGAGCTTTACCAAACTTTTCTAGTTGAAGTGTTGCAGACAATCCAAGACAATCATAACACACAAATGGCGTACCTGTTATTGGTAGCAAATCAAGACAAGCTCAATGATAATTTGGCTTATGTATTACAAGCTTGGGCAATAGCTACTCTGCCTTCCTTGTCGGAAATAGCAGCACAATATACTGCAGCAACTCTTGTCGAATTCAGTAACCTCATGAAGGGTTTTGGTCTTGGCAACAATGAAGTTAACATAGAAATTGCAATTATCAGCTATCAAGTAGCAGCCACAGTTTTCACACGCGATCGCTCTCCTCATGCATGGGCAACGATACAAAGTAATATCGCGCTGGCTTTGTGCGAGCGTATCCGTGGTGAGCGAGCAGATAATCTAGAACTAGTGATTCACTACTACAATCAAGCGTTGCAGGAGTACAAACGTTTAGACTTCCCCGATGATTGGGCAAGAGCGCAAGTTAATCTCGGGCTTGCCTATTGGGAGCGTATTCGTGGTGAACGAGCAGGTAATCTAGAAAGAGCGATAGAGTGTTATCAACAAGCATGCACCGAATTCACACTCGTTCGCTCTCCCCAAATGTGGGCGAGAGCACAAAACAATCTTGGACTTGCCTACAAAGAGCGTGTTTGTGGTAAACGAGCGGATAATCTGGAACTAGCGATAGAATGTTACAACCAAGCATTGCAAGTCTATACACGCTCTGACGAGCCAGAAATGTGGGCATCAGTGCTAAATAATTTGGGTAATGCCTACTGCGATCGCCTGAGTGAGAAGAAGGCAGATAATTTGGAAAGAGCAATAGAGTGTTATCAACAAGCATGCACCGAATACACTCGCGAGCGCTTTCCAGAAGTCTGGGCAAAAACGCAAAACCATCTGGGGCTTGCCTATATTGAGCGGATCTATGGTGACAGAAGCGAGAACTTAGAACTAGCAATAAACTACTTTAACCAAGCGTTGCATTAGAAAGGATATGAGCGTGCAGAGCAACTAGACGAATTATTTGAAGCCACAAGAGAAAAGCAATATACCCATGCCACTCAACCAGGTTCGCCTCATGTTGGCGACCAGTTGCCCATGTTTGTAAATAAACAATTGCATCCAGTGTGGCGCGATCGTCAAGATATCCTTGCCCATTTAGAAGAGCACAAGATGTTTTAAATCAGACATTGACTTTGGTCAATTTTAAAATAAACTTGTGCGAGCGCTCTCCTGAAATGCGATCGCATAGATGTTTATAATTGCCTATCCATTTATAAAAAATATTACCTCGCAAACTGAAATTAGTAGCAAGTTCCAGAAAAGAGTTAAGCTCTTCATAGCAAGAACGCAAGCCACCCGTTACAGAGTGTAAGGTGAATGAGTGTATCTAACTTTTAAATTATGCTGCATCGTTTAACAGAAAAAGGGCTAATTTGCATTACTCAACCGCATCACGCTTGGCTTGCGGGTCAATTAGCACTCTGTTGGGGCAACGAACAATTCGGTACATTGACTCCAAGAGTTGAAGTTTGTCTCGGTGCAGAAATTCACGATATCGGCTGGCTTATGTGGGAACAATCGCCAACCTTAAATCGAGAAACTGGCTATCCACATAAGTTTACAGAACTGGTGACACAAGTACATATCGATATATGGTCAAGTGCCAAACAGCTTGCCATGCCAATGGGAAGGTATGCAGCGTTACTCGTGTCAATGCACGGGACAGGGCTGTATGAAAGGTTTACAAGTTGGCAAAATTCAGCTTCTTCAATTCAAATCGTGCAGGATTTTTTAAAACGCGAATACGAATTTCAAGAAAAACTTATCGATACCTTGATCCATGATGAATACTACGCACAGTATGCAACACGAGAGGTTATCGAACGCAACCAAAAGCTAGTAGCAACGTGGGACACTCTCTCAATTCTTCTATGTCAGAGATTTACTGGTCAACAAGAGGTCACGCAAGTGCCAACAATTAATGGCACGATCTCACTTCAATTAACTCTAAGAGAAAACAAAAACAATTGCGATCGAATTACGGTATCTCCTTGGCCATTTAGGGAGAGCGAGGTCAATTTGGTTTATGAAGGACGGCTTTTATCATCAACTTTTAATGATGAACAAAGAATGCGAGACGCTCTTATGCAAGATTGTTGGGTAACTTTAAGCACTACATTAGAGTCAGGTAAGGATTAAAAAACGCGATATAGGAATCATAAATAATTTATGAAAAATTTCAGTACTGTAGGGTGGGCATTGCCCACCAAATTTATGAAAAATTTCAGCACTGTAGGGTGAGCATTGCCCACCAAATTTATGAAAAATTTCAGCACTGTAGGGTGGGCATTGCCCACCAAATTTATGAAAAATTTCAGCACTGTAGGGTGGGCATTGCCCACCAAAAGCTTTATGTAGTGGGCAATGTCCTACGTATATTTTACAGGTATATAAATTTAAATAGTATGAATTATAACTAATTATACACGCATAAGTCTTCTGATTCCGTAAGAACGCCAAAGTCAGCGATAGATTAACAAAAGTTTTGGGCAAGATAAACCTAACATCCTCGTAATCATTATCCTCTGGAGTTAGGAGTCATCACCATGTCTCGTTTTGACAAAAACGTCATTGCCACCTTAAACCGCATTGCTGCTCAGAAGATCTTTGAAAAGATACGGATTTTAAGAATGTCATCTACAGAAAACTCCAAGAGACGTTGGATTTGGGAACTTCTACAAAATGCTAATGATAAAGCTGCAGTCGATTTCCCTGAAAAACAGGTTGCTGTTAAGGTAAAATTGTCTCCTAAATCTCTAGAATTCAATCACAATTACAGCTATTTTACCAATAAAAATCTTGAAGGTTTAATCCGTCAAATTAGTTCCGATGATAAAGACTGGGGAGAAACCGATAAAACAGAAATGCCCAAAACTATAGGGAGATTTGGTACGGGCTTTTTAACTACTCACCTGCTTGCAGAGAAAGTCAACGTCAGTGGTCTTTTTCAAGATGACAATGGCGATCGCCAAAGGTTTTCTTTTCCCCTAGACCGGACTGGTAGAGAACTCAAAACCCTCATTGAGAGCATCGATCGCTCATTCCAAGAAGTCAACACGAGTTTAAACAATTCTCCAAGAATTGAAGCTCCTGACTTTAGTGCTTACAATACCACTTTCCAATACGAACTTGACAATCTAGGCAGAGGAATTGCTGAAGTTGGATTAGACGATCTAGAAAATTCGCTCCCCTATACGTTAATTTTTATCGATAAAATTAAATTAGTGGAGATAGAAAGAACTAATTGCGAACAAATAATTTATGAAAAGCAAGAACCAACTCATTTAACTAAAGATATCAAAATCGTTGAATTTGATAAAATTCAAGGAAATCGCACGGAGAAGTTGTATTTTGCTTGTCTTTCAAAAGAACTGACAAGTATAGCTATTCAAATTGACAAAGATGAAAACCAAACATCTATTTTCCCTTTTAATAACAGTACGCCAAAAATCTTCCTAGGATTTCCACTTATTGGAACGGAAGATTTCAATTTTCCAGTTGTTATCAACAATCCCTTTCTAGAGCCTACAGAGCCAAGAGATGGTGTGTTTCTCACAATGAAGAATGAAGAGAACATTATCAATAATAAAAAGATAGTACAAGACTGTGTTGAGCTATACTTTATTCTTTTGCAGTATGCGCTCGAGCAGAACTGGCAAAACTTGTACCTATTGGCAAAAACGGATTTACCGAACCAGAAGGATTGGGTTTCCACAGATTGGTACAGACAACATATCCAAAAAGTCTTAAGAGCTAGATTAATGCAATCTAGTATTGTTTATACTGACAATTCCCAATGCCCGAAAATTAAACTTGAAGAAGCTTTGTTCCCCTATGCCAAGTTAAAATCCAAAATATCAGAAATTTGGGATTTTGCTAATGCGTTTTTAAGCGATCGCCTGCCAAAAAAAGAGCATATTGAATCGTGGTACGAGATTATAGACAATAATTGGGGGAAAGATTTACGCTATAGTTTAAAGCGGCTGGTTGCTGATGTTGCTAAATTCTCAAATGTAACTCAACTAGCAGATAAAACCAACCAATCCGAGGAAGAAGCCTTAAATTGGTTGGATAACCTGATTAACTTTGTGTTATCCGAAGAGCGAGATTTATTAAGTGAAGTTGCGATTATTCCAAATCAGCATGGTAAATTTAAGACAAAAGAAGAATTATGGACAGATAAAGATATTCCAGAAGAACTGAAAGATATCTTAAAGATTTTACAAGAAGACTGGCGTGGTAAACTCAAACACAATCAAATTACAAGTTGTGAGTTAGCGATCGCCAAATCCATTCACGATATTGTCGATTGTATCAATAAAATTATCAAAGGCAATACCAATTCCAAGATAAAAGATGCTGTTTTGGGATTAATTGCTTGTTTTCCTGTAGATAGTACTTTATCTAAGAATGGCGATGAAGTGTTGAGGTTTGCTAAGGACTTCTACCCAACCCCAGACAAAAAAATATTAGCCAATTGGGTACCTGGAATTTGGCAGGAGTGCCAGGAGTGGTTCGTCAATCAACTCTGTAATGATATCGCCCATCAAACAAATGTTTCCAATCTGACAAACTATCTCCTTCAAGATGCTTTAAAATGGTTGAGCGATTTTGTGACATTCACTGTCAAGTATAACTTTGACGGTTACTTCAATAAGTACGCGATTTTACCAAATCAGAAAGGGGAGTTTGTTTACAAAAAGGAATTGTATGTAGACTTGGGAATCGATGAGGATTTAAAAGATATTCTAGAGGAATTGGGTGATGATTGCCGCAGTGGGTTGTTAGCCATTGAAATCGAACTCGACCTTGATGGTAAAACCCGCACGTCAAAAGACATTGCCCATGAAATTTCTGAAAGAGTGCAGTTAATTCTAAAAAGTGAAGGGTTGGATAAAAGACAAGAAAAAGACAAAAAAGTTTTTGCAAAGCTCTTACTATGGTTTCACGAGAATGAATCTTTGGCAAAGGATATTTTTGGAGATATATATGAGAGACGTCACCGTTTAAGAAGCGATGAAGAAATCATTGAGGATATTAAATTTAGACAAGCTATTCTCAGTAATAAAAATGGGTATACTGAACAAGATATTTTAGAATTGATAAATACTCCAAAAGAAGAGCTATTTCGGATTCCTCCCGAAGATTTTCAAAAATTTGAACAGTGGAAGCAAAATCAAAACCAAGTAGTTCAATACATAGATCGAGAAGAGGATAAAGATTTTGCCACTCCTCAAGAATTGTTAATGCGGTTGTGTATCTATTCTCCCGAAACATTAGAACTAGCAAAGAGAAGATATCGAGGAACGAGAATTTATGAGGTGATTCGTTATATCTCTAATGATTTCTCAGAGCTTTATCATTACGTAAATTCCACGGTCGAACGTGCTAAGAAGAACATTAGAGCATATTTGAGCCAGAGAGATGATTATAACTGCGATCGCTGGTACGAACAAAGCAAGACTGTTATTGCAGGAATCACGAAAAATGATAGACCGATAAGAATTGTGGTTAGACCCTCAGATGGGGGACAAGTTATCCTCATCTATGACGAAGAGTTCGATGCTCTGGAATACCCCGAAACCGAACTGTGGGTGGATAACGATATCAAGCAAGAAATTATCACTCTTGGTAGGGTCTTGAAAAATACGGGTATAAATCGCATACCTTTGTAGGGATTGTTGGGAGCCTTGGAGTGCGATCGCTTCGGCGCAAGCCGTACCCGTCTTATCGCACGCTCGTGTGGATGGGCATTTTTTGCGGCGAACCACGCTTTTAGCTCAGATGCGATCGCGACTCAACGCTTCCACATACGGAAAATGCAAGTACAGTTCGGGTCAATGCCCATAGGATAGTTTACTCGTGAGTCGTGCCATCTGGCATGATAGTGCCAGTAAGCTTTGCTCCATCCAGATTTGCACCAGTAAGGTTTGCGTCTTTCAAGTTTGCTTGTATAAGATTTGCATTCGTCAAGTTGGCTCCACGCAGTTCGGATGAAATCAAGCTTGTCCCACTCAAGTTTAGACTGGACAGGTCAGCCCCACATAGGTTAGTCTCGTTAAAATTCGCCCCACTGAAATCGCCTCTAAGTGTTACTCCAACTAAATTTACCCCTGCCAGATTGGCATCGTTTAATTTTGTATAGCCATCAAATTTTGCGTTTTTTAAATTCGCTTTACTTAAGTCTGCTGCAATCAAGTTAGCAAACTTAAGATTGACATGAATTAGATTAGAACCTTTCAAATCTGCTGCTCTTAAGTTTGCCGATTCTAGAATTGCGTGACTCATATTGGTTTTACTTAAATTTGCCGCTACTAATTTTGTGCTGCTAAGGTTTGTCTTACTCAAATTTGCTTCACATAGATTTGCTGTAGTTAAATCTGCTCCATTGAGGTTTGCTTCGCTTAAGTTAATTTGAACTAGATTTGATTGAAGAAGTCTTGCATTGTTTAAAATCGCCTTGGATAAGTTGGCTCCATTCAACTTAGATTCGCTTAGATCTGCACCTTCCATGTTTGCTGAGTTGAGGTTTACTCCTTGTAAATCTGCCTCAGTCAGGTTTACTTTATAAAGGTTTGCACCAGCTAAATTAGCATTTTGCAGTGATGCACCAGGGGCAATCAAATACGCACCAGCTTGAGCAGCGTTAAAGCCTGTGGGAAAGATAGTTGCTGAGTCGTAATAGCTATGCAAGAGATTAGTGTTCTCAAGATTAGCTCCTTCCAAATTTGCGTTCATCAGGTTGACTTTACTAAGATCGGCATGGCTTAGGTCTACCCTCATTAAGTTGACTTGCTTCAAATCTGCTCCGCTAAAATTTGCTCCATTGAGGTTTGCCTCACTAAGATTTGCCTCATGCATATAAGCTCCACTGAGGTTAGCTTTTTTTAATGTTGCTTTCTCTAGCTTGTGATGACTTCTACCAGCCCATCTATTTTTTAGATTAGCAGCTTGACCTACATACCAGACACATTGATTGATATCCGCTATTACATATATTCCAGAACAAGAAGGTAAAAGATGCCGTTCGTTAAATTTGACATTTGACCAAGATGTCCATTCCATAACTTCTACATGAGAACTTAGCATGAAGATGACTCTTCTAGAATGCCCACTGCTAACTCAAAGGAAGTCACTTTTCTCTAGAATTTGACAAAATGTTCATACTATCAACATGGTAAATTTCGATCGCGATCTAACTAGTCCTGCCAAACCACGTGCTGATTCGGATAGCGGCAACTAGTGTTAATCCCGTGGATTGCAAGCTCCGACAGGGTGTAGTTGTAGGCATTGCCCCTGATTTTCCCTCAGGTTTGCATGGGGATGTTGCTATAGCGATTGAAGCGTTTGGCGAAGGAGTCACGGCTTTTCAGCTAGGAGTGGACGAATAGCGCCCAACCTTGGGTAACAATTTCAAATGATATGCTTAACTATCCGGGACAGCCAGAAGATATGCGTCCTTTGTCAGAGAGATGGCAACAACTGCATTCGGAAACGAAAAAAGCTGTTGAATAGGTGAGCCGTGGGTCATGCGATAAGCGGAGCTTAATGGAAGACAGCCGAATCGCTCATCTCCTACTAGATATTTTCATGATTATGAACCAATTATGAACCAAGAAAGAAAAGAAATCTTAAGACAGTTACGTCAAGCGTGTCAGGAATCAGCACAGAAATACGCTTATCAGTTACTACCAGAAGTTGCACAATCGGTAATTAAAAGCAACTTAAACGCGGGTTACTATCATGCTAAAAAGCTACAAGAGACGGGGAGTCGCAAGTCAGCCAATCATTTGTACACCTACTTTTTAGAAGCTTTAAAGCGCCCATTAATTTATCGATGTGCCAGAGATGTTGGTATTTGGGTTGACCTATGGGCGCTGGTTTCAATAGAACCTGGATATCGTCAGTACCTGCCTAAAGATTTAAAAACTGAGTTTCTTTGGTGGGTACTGAGTCAGGAGTTAGAAGATCCAGAAGCTGAGTTGGATGATGCTTATCAATCTGAAGAGTGAATCACTCGAAACTAAAGACGAAACTTTCAGTCAATATAAGTATGATTTGGCATATATTTGGTGTAGATTTTTCTCAAAAGGATGTTCAAGAAGCCCTGCTAAATTATGTTAATGGTTTCCTTAAAGAGAAATATCCCACCACTTACGCTCATAAAATAGATTAGGAAGCCGTTAAATCTTTTGAGGTCTTTGAACCAAACCCAACATTGCTTGAAGCAATGCCAGCGACAATTCTAAAATTCTATTCAGAGACACATATATATAAGTTTATACCAAGGTAAACGAAATAACATGGGTGTGTGAAAAAGCGACCGCCACTTTACCAGCAACAACCTATTACAATTTTTACAGAACTTAATCCTAACGATGAAGTGCAATGGAAAAAGCGACATTTGGGGCTGGCTGTTTTTGGGGCGTGGAGGCAGCATTTCGTAAAGTCAAAGGAGTCATTTCAACCTCAGTTGGCTACATGGGAGGGCATTTTCCCAACCCCTCCTATTTAGATGTAGTCTCAAGAATCACGGGTCATGCCGAGGTCGTGCAGGTAGAATACGATCCGCAACAAGTGAGTTACGATGAACTGCTAGATGTGTTTTGGAATATCCACGACCCCACAACGTTAAATCGCCAAGGACCCGATCGCGGCGAGCAGTACAGGTCAGTTATCTTTTTCCACAACCAAAAGCAAGAGGTTACTGCAAAGCAGTCCAAGGAAAAGCAACAGAGATCTGGCTCCTTTGATAAAGATATCGTAACCCAGATTGAACCAGCAAGTGAATATTACTTAGCGACAGAAGACCACCAACAGTATTTTGAGAAGAAGGGACGACGTTAGTTAGTGTAAACACTGCCTATGGTACGACTAACCGTTTGGCTAGTCAAAAATTACATATTGGTGTATTTTACAGAAAAACGTTTCAGCATTTTCCACTATAATTTAGGTGAATTATGCTTTGCTTATCCACTGCTAGACTATTTGGTGTAGCTCTCACGCTCACAGGTTTTGGGTTAAATGTACAAAGCGCAGCAGCCCAAACGACTTACACATTTGATGCCACCTACGACGCCGTGTCTCGTGTTAGTAGCTTCATTACTGAAGATGTAACAACAAATATCGCCCTAGGGGACAGTAATAATGCACCCTTTGGTTTGACCAAAGCGAGTGTTTTAGTTTACACCCAAACTGACTTAACTAGTGGTTCTTTCCGTTTTAGCACTAATCCAGCAATATTTGGCTTGCCCGGATTACCAATAGGTGGAATTACATTATTCGGATCTGGGGAGAATAAATTATTTTATAGCGTTGAAAACGGTACTGGAGTTTTTGATTTTACGACTCTAACCACTAGAGCCTCCAATACTGCCAATATCACTGGCGGTGAAGGTTTATTTGAAGGTGCTACTGGAACACTGACTGGTTCTGAAGTTTATCAAGTCGGTAATCTTTTAGTAGATCCTACGAGCACTGTTAGAGGAACTGTGAGACTGAGCGGTACAATTCAAGTGCTGTAAAAATACTTAACAAAGTTAACAAACCTTATCAAATATTTCATTTTAATTGGCCTTTCTGATACACCCAAGCATAGACGACCGAACTGGCGGCTACTATATTGATTGGGTATCTAGTAGCGATTAGCTACACTACAGCGCAAACCAACTGGGAATCAGCACAGTTCCCTTGACGTCAGGCTTTGGCAACCACGCCACACAACCCGAGACCGAACCTGGGTGTTTTAATACCACAGGCTTTTTCAACTTGCTGGCTAGATATTTTAAGGCGATGTTTCTAGCCGCGTTATCCCCTGAGTCATAAATTTTCCCCTCTGGAGTTTTGACCAACTTTCCTAAACCACCATCGCTCCACAAGTATAAGTTTAAACTTCCTACTTGAGAACCACGTAGGCATTTACCACCCATAAACGCATCAGTGATTGAAGTGTAAGCAGGGTTAATGCGTGTTGTATAAATCGAATAACGTGCCAGCGCTTTGTGTTCAGTTCGTTTTTGAATTTTCTTTGCTATCCAGTTTGAACGTTTGATATTACTCCGATGTGAGTATTTACCTTTGATAGCTTTTAAACTTTTTAAGTTTTCAAAAACGATTAATTGACACTGATATTTTAGAGCGAATTCTACTAGAAAATTTGAGATTTTTTCAATCAAATCTTTCTCAATATTTTTGATTCGCTCCCACAAAGTCGCACACATTCGCTTTGGCGGTAAATTACCTAACTCTGTATGTGTATTAGTGAGTTTTTTAGCTTTGGCGATTAGTCCTAGGTAGCGCTTCCTAAGATGAGATAAGCGATTGTTTCCTTTAAGGCGAAGAGTAGTTATTTCTTCAACAACGCCCGTATCTTCGTACCCTTCTAGCACCTTGGCAACGACAATTGGGTCGTCTAAATTTAAATCGATGCTTAGAACTCGGAGTTTGCCATAAGCTTGAACATGCTCATCTAATTTACCCTTACTTGGAGTTAGTTTTTGAATCACCCAACATAAGTTAAGATTACCATTTGATATCATCAGTGACATTGTACTTTTTTGATAGCCATCTGGTAATTCTCGACACTTGTAGAGTAATTTTTCTTTCACCCAACTTGAACCAGTCCACAGCTTTACAACTATAGAGTCGCCTGTATCTTGCTCAAACATCGAAGAGTAAAACTGTGTAGGGAAATTAGTTGATGTAGGTAATGTTGGGGGTTTTCCTGCTTTCTTTTTGAGTCGAGTTTTTTTCTTGAGTGTTTTAGCTTTATTTGCTCTCTCAATTCGTTGATTCCAGCGTTTTAAATTACTATCACGAGATTTAACAATGCCGAACGCTTTTTTGATGGCAGCACGTCTAAAATCTTTGGGAACATCTTTAAAAGGTATCGGATGTGGCACCTCAGCCCGTTTTTTATTTGTAATGGTTAGAGATTCATAGACTTGGTATAAATCTGAGACGGATACTGTCAGGCATTTTTCAACATCTACTATCATCACATTAACATAGAACATCACAACATCATTAAATAGCTTTTGTGTTGCCTCTACATAAGCAGGATGTTTTGTTTCAATTACACCTAAAATGGCTTCATTAATCAAGAAATGTCCCTTCTGTTTTCTGAGTGCCACGCTATTATCACCTCCTGTGTTCATACTGTTTTGACTGGATAAATTTTATTTTATCTAAGGAATTTAGATCATTTAACACCTCAAGCAAAGAAAACATAATAGATATTTACAATTACATCAAGAGCTAAAATATTTTACTACCTCAACTCAGTAATGCTTCTGTTTTCTATTTAAGATTTATAAGAGCTTTCATAGGACTGACTCAGTATTAAGTAATACAAACAATACCTAAGTCACACATATATGTAGAACAGAAATTAACATTAATTGTACCGAAAGTGCTGTTTGAGGCGGCAATATCCACAGAACGTAACATTATTTCAAATTATTTGAAAGCTTTATAGATGTTTGTGAGGTTTAATAAATAATTTAGCTACTTGGTAACACCTCCCTTCAACTCAGAAGGTTCCAGAACCAACCAACACAGTGGCACTTATAGGCATGGGCGTAATGGGCGTTAGCTTTCTGCTAAGGCAACAACGCCATAAAGCTACTTCAAACTAGTTTGGACTGTGCTGTGAGGGGAGAAAAATTTTTGACCTGATTTCCGGAATGCTGTAGCTCGGTTTTGTAGTTACAGTCAACAAAAACGAATTTTAATTTATTAATTTTAAAGCTTATACCTAAACCAAACCACGCTGTTTATTGCAGTGTGGTTTTATACAATGTAAAGTGCGATAAGTGAGCGATTACGGCTTAAGCCGTAATCTCTTTGGGATGGGAGAAATAAGTACCTGCCTTTATGCGCGATCGCATCTCAGATTGCAGTGCTCTTAAGAACGCAAGTTCCTTTTAGCGAGGAAGTTTCAATCCGTGAGAAACTGCATAGCAATGGCAGTATTGTTACAATCTGTGCAGCACTAAAAAGGAGGAAAACTGTGAGCGTTACCTATACCGGGCGCTGTCAATGCGGCAATATTCGTTACGAAATCCATGCCGAACCACTAACGCTTTACCTTTGCCACTGCACTGAATGTCAGAAGCAATCATCAAGCGCTTTCGGTATGTCTTTGACAGTGCCAAGAGATGCTGTTGTCATTATTCGGGGATGCCCTAAAGCTTGGACTCGTGGAGCAGATAGTGGGCGGGAGGTGAAGTGCTTGTTCTGCGACAATTGTGGAACGCGATTATTCCACGAGCGGAGTTACAATCAACACACTATCAATGTCAAAGCCGGAACTTTGGATGATACAAGTTGGTTACATCCAGTTGGCAACCTGTGGACGAATAGCGCCCAACCTTGGGTAACAATTTCAGATGATATGCTTAACTATCCGGGACAGCCAAAAGATATGCGTCTTTTGTCAGAGAGATGGCAACAACTGCATTCGGAAACGAAGAAAGCTGTTGAATAGGTGAGCCGTGGGTCATGCGATAAGCTATTAAACTAATAACATAAATAAATGGCAAGAAAAGAATTTACAGGGCTAAAAACAGAAGTTTATGAGCATCCATTTGACCGGAAAGCGCTGGTGTCGTTAGAAAGAACCCCAGTGCTACCCCTGTTGCTTAAAAAAGTCAACGAGTATGGCATTGACAAGTTACTGTGGATGCAAATCATTGGTAATGATTTCAAAGTCACTACGAGTAATTTTCCCCACCTCAATGATGCTTTCGTTGAAGCTTGTAAAATCCTGGATATTGCTCCAATCCCAGAACTGTACCTCCAACGTGGAACGGGATACATTAAAGCTTATGCAGTAGGGGTAAACAAGCCAGTAGTCGGTATCAATCTCGAAGGGATGGAATGGCTTTCCCACAATGAACTACTCTTTCTGTTTGGGCACCAAGTCGCTCTTATAAAAGGAAAATATTTAGCGTATCAGCAATTGGCTTCCGTCATGCCCATTGTGAAAAACTTGATTAGCAGTACAACACTTGGTCTGGGCGGACTAGCGGCAAATGGTCTAGAAATTGCGTTATACAACTGGATAGTTATGGCAAGATTTACTGCCGATCGCGCTGGTTTGTTAGCTTGTCAAAACGTGGATGTTGCGATTACTGCCTTGATGAAATTAGGAGGCTTACCAGATGAATATTTAAATGAGGATACGATCGACGATTTTGTCAAGCAAGCTCGTTCTTTTACGGTAAGCAATCTTAATCGTTTAGGTCAATTGACCAAGACGTTTAGCTTTATGGAATATCAATTACCTTGGACAGTGATGCGAGCATCTGAACTTTTGAAGTGGGTTGATTCAGGCGACTATCAAAATTTGATTCAAGGAAAAGAGTTAGGCACGCAGCAAATCGAGACTCAGGAAGACGATGAGGATTGGGATTTTCTGGCAGGTTGAAACAAAAGTGTGGATGTCTTGTAATATCATAACCTGCCATCAGGTAATGTAGTTGATTACGCCAGAAATTGCGCTACACCGACCAAAGGAATCACTTCGTCCTGTATTTAGTGGCGGGCACCAATCCCGCACCACAAGATATTATGGTTGGAAACCTTATTGCTCGTACTCGGCACTCTTGATGATCGAAGTTGAAAAGTTAACTAAAAGATACGGTTCTACCCCAGCTATCTCTGATGTCACGTTTAATGTGGAGGAAGGTGAGATTTTGGGCTTTCTCGGTCCGAATGGCGCTGGCAAAACAACAACTATGCGGATTTTAGCTGGTTATCTACCTGCAACAAGTGGTACTGCTCGGATTGCTGGCTTTGATGTTCACGATAACTCCCTAGCTGTGCGCCAACGCATTGGTTATCTCCCTGAGACACCGCCTTTGTACCCCGAAATGACGGTTGAGGGATTTTTGTATTTTGTGTCGCGGATTAAAGGAATTCCCGCAGGCGATCGCACGGCAAAAGTCAAAGCAGCGTTAGAAAAGTGTAACCTAGAAGATAAGCGCCACACCATCATTCGCAAACTTTCTAAAGGATACCGCCAAAGAGTCGGCATAGCCCAAGCTATTGTCCACGATCCACCAGCCATTATTCTTGACGAACCTACTGTTGGACTCGACCCCAGGCAAATTATTGAAGTCCGAAATTTAATCAAGAGTTTGGCTGGTAGCCATACAATTATTCTTTCAACCCACATTTTGCCAGAAGTGAATATGACCTGTAGCCGCGTAGCAATTATCAATCGAGGTCATATTGTAGCAACTAATACTATAGATAATTTAATGTCACAGTTGACGAGAGGTTCTGGCTATGAAATAGAAATAAAGGGAGAAGCCAGCCTCGCCAAACAAATGTTACAAAACATACCGGGTGTGGGTTTGGTAGAATCAGTTCCCACAGTGCCAATGCAAGGTCATAACGATTTAAAAGATAACCGAACTCACTTACGAGTGCTATCACAACTGGGAACTGAACCGGGTGAGGAGATTGCAGTCGCATTAGTGCGTGCGGGATTTAGTTTATGCGAAATGCGACGTGTTAGCGCTACTCTGGAAGATGTCTTTTTACAACTGACAACAGCAGAAAAGAGTTTGGAGATGGAGACAGAAACAGCAGAAGCCAAAGAAGGAGAAGCCGCTTAGATGGGTGTAGTACTGGGTAATATTATCGCCATTTATCGCCGAGAGCTGCAAAGCTACTTTGTATCGCCTCTAGCATATGCTGTCGCTGGCGTATTTTGGTTTTTATCTGGATTGTTCTTTGTGCTTATTCTGATGGGACCCGAAGGAATTTTGTCAACAGTTGCTGCTTACGATCTACGAGGACAACAACTAGGAGTACCAGTTCCGCCAATAGATGTTCCTTATGAATTTATACGTGCTTTTTTAGACAGAATGGGATGGCTGTTGTTATTTGTGCTGCCCATTCTTTCCATGAGTCTTTATGCTGAAGAACGCAAGCGCGGCACTTTGGAACTTTTATCCACATCCCCCATTACAAACTGGGCAGTCGCTATCGGGAAATTACTAGGAGTGCTGACATTTTTTACAACAATGGTTATGCCCATGCTAGTGTTGGAAGCGATCGCATTAAGTGCATCCAATCCGCCAATACCGTCAACAATTCCCCTGCTCGGTCATTTAGCGCTCATTTTACTAGCAGCAGCAATCTTATCCTTGGGAATGTTTATTTCCTCCCTGACAGACAGCACGATTTTATCTGCAGTCCTCACATTTGCATTAATTTTATTACTCTTATTCCTAGATTTAATTGCCAAAAACATTGGTGGTTCTTTAGGAGAAGCGATCGGGCATCTATCATTGCTGAAACATTACAATACACTGGTACAAGGTATTTTCGATACCAGTAGCTTGATTTTGTTCTCCAGTTACATTATTCTGGGAGTTTTTCTCACAGCACAATCAATTGATACATTACGATTCCAACGTTCATAATCAGTGACCAGTGACCAGTGACCAGTGACCAGTGACCAGTGACCAGTGACCAGTGACCAGTGAGCGAAAATTCGTAATTCATAACTACGAATTACGGATTTTCGAGAAGTGACTTGATAAATGACAAAAAAATGAAGACTATTGCTAAAAAGAAAATTTGGAAATCTTTAATTTGGTTGGGTCTGTTTCTCATAACGGCGGGTGTGACTGCTGGGTTGGTATCCGAAAATTGGGGACTCTTGCCACTAGTACTTATAATTGCAGGTGCTGTTGTCATTGGATTGTGGCTGCTCTGGCAAAACCAACAAAATAATTGGTGGGGAAGACGTTCCACTCAAGCTAGTACTAATGCTCTATTTGCAACTTTGGCAGTTTTAGCAATCCTGGGTTTAATTAACTTTTTAGGAACTCGCTACAACTGGCGAACTGACTTAACGGAAACCAAATTATTTACTCTTTCTCCCCAATCACGGGAATTAGTGCGTTCTCTGGAAACTCCTGTAAAGGTGTGGGTGTTTGATGCCAATCAAAATCCTTTAGACCGAGATTTACTAGAAGATTACCGACGACAAAGCCCAAAATTTAAATTTGAGTACGTCGATCCACGCGGGAGACCGGGATTAACACGCAAGTTTGGAGTTAAAGAAGATGGAGAAGTGTATCTAGAATCTGGAGATAAAAGACAGTTAGTACAGGTAGTCAGTCAGCAAGAATCTTTATCTGAAATAAAGGTAACAAATAGCTTGCAACAAGTGACTAACTCGGGTTCGGCTAAGGTGTATTTCCTTCAAGGTCACGGCGAACACCAAATTTCAGGGAGTGAAGAAGGTATTTCCCAAGCCATCAAAGCCTTAAGTGATAAAACTTACACGACTTTACCACTCAATCTTGCTGAGAAATCTAGCGTTCCTCAAGATACCAATGTTGTTGTCATAGCAGGTCCGAAACGAGCACTGTTTGAAAGCGAAGTCAACGCTTTGCGGCAATTCCTCAATCGAGGTGGTAATTTACTATTAATGATTGACCCCAGTATCGACCCTAAACTTAACAGCTTATTTGCTGAATGGGGTATTAGGTTAGATAATCGTTTGGTTGTGGATGTTTCTGGAAGTGTAGGGCTTGGTCCTGCCGCACCTTTGGTGAGAGAATACGGAAAACATCCCATCACTAAGGATTTTGGTAACGGCATTTCTTTTTATCCCTTAGCACGACCAATTGATACAATTCCAGTAGCTGGTGTAGAAGCAACTCCCCTTCTACTAACTAAGCCATACCCTGATAGTTGGGCAGAAAGCGATCTAGAAAGTGAGAATTTAAAGTTTAATCCTGAAAGCGATCGCAAAGGACCTTTGACATTAGGTGTTGCACTAAGGAGGAAACTGACAGCTACACCTCCAACCCTACCAAACTCCATCCCAGCACCGACAGCATCACCAACACCAACAACTCAAGCTAGCCCCAGTTCCAGTGCTAAACCTACACCCACAGTATCACCAACACCAACAACTCAAGCTAGCCCCAGTTCCAGTGCTAAACCTACACCGACAGCATCACCAACACCAACGACTCAGGCTAGTTCCACACCCAGTGCTAACCCTACACCCACAGCATCACCAACACCAACGACTCAGGCTAGTTCCACACCCAGTGCTAAACCTACACCCACAGCATCACCAACACCAACAACTCAAGCTAGTCCTACACCTACACCCACAGTATCACCAACAACTCAAGCGCAAAGTAGCCCCTTAACCCCCGTTCCCAGTTCCACTTCTACCGCCACTCCTTCCGCTACCGAATCGCGGATGGTTGTAATCGGAAATTCAGGTTTTGCTGTAAATAATTTATTTGAACAGCAGCTGAATAAAGATGTCTTTTTAAACTCAGTCACATGGCTAAGCCAACAAGATAGACAACCTCTGTCCATTAGCCCTAAAGAAGTGAAAAACCGTCGCATTAACTTAACAACAGCCCAAGCTAATCTTTTAGAGATATCATCTCTGTTTGTTTTACCACTTATAGGGTTATTAGCTGCAGGTCTTCTTTGGTGGGTAAGAAGGTAATTTTTAGTTAGTTGTTAGTAATCTTAAGTATATGCGGACTTTTACTGAGGCTTATCCTAATGAAAAATTTGTGCAGCTGGTTGCTGCACAAATTCCTTCGTTTCTTCAGAACAGTTTAATTTTAGATAGAATTAAAGACTATCTTGAGTGTGAATGGTATGTACAAAAAAAGCATAGAAAATGGTTGGATTAGAAATATTTTAAGAAAGAATTAACCGCAGATGAACGCTGATGGACGCTGATAAATTTGTACTTCATCTGACTAGAAAACGCTATATCCTATGAGTTTTAATTTAATGTTTCCGTTTAAATAATATTTAAATCAAAAGTTGGTATAAACAATTAACTACTAACCACTAACCAATCTATGAAACTCCAACGAACAACTTTAATTCTGCTACTGATAGCATTAGGTTTAGGAGGATTTGTGTACTTCTATGAAATTAGAGGTTCATCTCAACGAGAAGAAGTGAAGGACGACAAGCAGCCAATTTTCACTTTTAAAGAAGATGATGTGCAATCTTTAACAATTAAAACTCAAAATCAAACTATTAATTTAGAACGTAGTGGTAAGTCTGAAGGAACTAAGTGGCTGATGAAATCTCCTTCTGTTGTCCCAGCAAGTGACCCAATTGTCGGCTATTTGATGAATTTGTTAGTGGAAGGAAAGAGCGATCGCACTATATCCATTTCAAGCGATCGACTTTCAGAATTTGGTTTAGATCGACCTCAAGCCACTATTGATATAAAACTGAAAAATCAACAAAATCATCAGTTAATTTTGGGACAACCTGATTTTAACCGTCGTTTTCTCTACGCGCAAGCAGTTCCTTCCACTCAACCAAAAGGAAAGATCGATGTACTGTTAGTATCTACAGATTTTGAAAATGCTGTTAAGCGAGACCTTTCAGAGTGGAAACAAGAGGCTGACAATACCAATAAACAACCTACACCCAGCCCTCAGCCCAGCCCGACAAAAAAGAAATAAACGCAAACTCTATCTCGGAGTTTGAATTTGTGCAACAGTCACCACACACATCTCTAGATGAATGCGCCGAGATACGCGCAAAATGAAACATCTTGTAAATTTATGTAAACGCAATCGGTTGAGACCTTTGATTTTTCGTTATTTCATTTGTGAAATGTAATATCTGCAATCGAGGGAAACATTGCCAACAATGATTAATAATCGAGTATTGCCCTGTAAAAGTCAGGGCAAACACATCCAGCCCTTTCAATGCGAACAAATGAACTATCCAAACACCTATTGCTCAATTCCTTTTCCCAGTTGCTGCACAAACGCTTGATGCTCTAGCGAACTTATCCCATCCTGTAACACAGACAATACCCGTTGCATTTCTCCCGTCACTAACGCTGGTACATTGAGCCACAATCCAGGAAACACTTTACTTTGAATTATACCTGCTGCATCCGATATCAACGAAACGTATTCACCATCCTCCAAGCTAAACCAACTCACAGTGCTTTCAAAAACCTGCCAGACAATATATTCCTGAATGCCGTTGCGACGATAAGCGCGTTTTTTGTCGTGTAAGTCTTTGGTCGCACTGCTTGCTGCAATTTCTGCCACTAATTCTGGCGCACCTTCCACATAGCCATCAATACTTATGTGAGACCGTCCGCCACAATTGGCATCAATTAACAGAATAGCATCAGGTTGGGGTTCATTGTCCAAGTCCAGCCGTACCGTTGGGTTATCACCCATTCTGACACCGGGTGTTGCCACTTTGTAATTACCAAGCCAAATCATCAAATCACCATGCGGTTCTGCATGAGGTTCAAAGCGTAAAGGAGATGCCACGTAAACGATTCCTTCAATCAATTCAGCTTTTTTGACATCGGGCATACCATTATATCGCCGCTCAAATTCAGGACGTGTGAGGCGATCTCCACTTTCCAAAGGTGGTATCCGCAAAGTAAAATTGCCCGGTGTCCTTGCTTGGGAGGAATGGTTGACCATAGTCGCGGTTATTTTGGACAGGAGTACGGTATTTAAAATATAACTCACTTATTTTTGTTTCAGCAGTTAGTGAACTCAGAACAATAGGACTTACGTAAAGCCCCCCTTTTTAAGCTATCCATTACCCGCATCTTTCTTAACAATTGCAAAATTGTTATGGACAGAGGGTTTGAGGAGATAGGCTCTTTAAGGGGGGTTGGGGGGAGCTCCAAAGCGTGAAATCCATAAAATACCATTGAGGTTGCGTAAGTCCTGATATAATTAAAGATAAGTAATTCAAGCATTACCCCTAAACGTTGCATCGGTTAGGGGCTGTTCTATTTTGAACCAAAGGAAGTTTCTGCTGAAGCAACTTAGCCTTGCTCCAGACCGTTCTGGTAGGTTAGATTTAACCAACCCTTTCAACACGAACAAATGAACTACTGAGATGAAGGCTCAAACGCGCTTCCACTCTCCTGTCCTTAAGGGCGTAAATCCTTAAGTTTGCCCAGGTTTTGAGTAGCGCCCTAGAACTTGCTGTTCGTTATTTCGTTTGACTTTGCAGCTTTTTGGGCACGTGCTAAAATCTCCGCAACCACAGTACTCTTGGCATCCGCATAATTTTGCGTATATTTCCACGACTGCTGCGCCAGTTGGCGTTTAGTCTGCTCATACAGTTGCCGATCGCCTGGGTTGCAGCGTAACCAATTGCGGAACAGGAGCATCCGCTCAATCTCTGCACAGCCCTGCGAAAATATATGCAAGTTCACATCGGTGTCTGGTCCCTTCAGCATCCGGTGTTGGTACCAGTCCGGCTCGCGGATTGTTAAGACATAGCCTGTAGCTTCCAGTGCTGGAACGTAGTTTGCTTCATCAGCCGAGTTTGCTACCACCAGCAGGATGTCAATCCTCGGTTTAGCCGCCAGTCCTGGAACCGAGGTTGAACCCACGTGCTCGATGGACAAGGCGCGATCGCCGAGATCTGCTCGGATTCGTGTCGCCTCGCGTTCAAATAACTGCGGCCACTCTGGATCGTAATCGACGATAAGGATTGGTTGGTTGAGAATTACGGGCGCTCCAATTGTTACCGCCTGTAGTTGTGCCTCGGTCATTGGCTCTTGTGGAACGCCTTCTACCTGCTCCGTTGGCTCTGTATTGTCAGTTGCTTCATTGGGCAATGTCATTTTCACCCGATCTCGTAGTTAGAGTTTGTTCGACTGTCAGTACTAACTCAGGAAAAATCCGAGAAATAATCTGCTGTGTATTGGTAAAAACGGTTGACTCATAACGACCATTCATTAAGAAACACACCGTCACTTGGTTTTTTATGGGGTCAACAATCCAGTACTCAGGAATACCCTTGTTAGCATATTCAGGAGGTTTTTCCTCGTAATCCCGTTTTACTGAACTAAGGCTAACTATCTCTACTGCCAGTCGTGCAGGAACGCGAAAAACAGCAGTTTCATCCATTAATTCACTGACTTGCTCTTCTGTCACCACACAAACATCGGGCAGTCTGGAGCTATCAACTTCAGTTTGTAGCCCTGCTTCTCTTAAAGCAACCAATGCTAACTTTAATCGATTGATTTCAGCATCTAAAATCCGTTCAAGAAACTTGGCAATTAACAAATGTCTGACAGTGGGAGGTGTCATTAAAATCAGTCTCCCACGGAACAATTCATAGCGGTTGTTAGTGCCGTCATCGTAAGTTAAGTACTCCTCAAATTTGTAAAGATGTTCTACGGGTGATGTAGCAGTCATATTGCTTCATTGCCTTCCTTTTTGTATGCAGGTGTAGGTTGTTCCTGCTTTTTCAAGGATATCGCACCCTCTGTTTTAGAGCTTCATTTCAGGTTAATTGCAAAGTATGTTTACCACAACCAGAAACACGTATCACTATTTTTTACTCTTACCATAGTATACTCACCCAGTTAAGCTATCTCTATCAATTATAAAAAAAAATTATATTTAAAAAGCATTGTAATTTTTTAAATTTATAAATATAGTTCTTTACAGAAGCATATAAAAATTCATCTAACACACTACAACATATTAATTTTCACCCGGAGGCTCTTATGGTAGCACTAACCGATCGCGTTCAGCGTCGTCTGACAATGCATTCTATGGAAATTGCCCTCAATACAACTGCAATCCGTTGCTTGGATTGGGATCGCGATCGCTTCGACATAGAGTTTGGTCTGCAAAATGGTACGACTTACAATTCGTTTTTGATCCGGAGTGAAAAAATAGCTTTAGTTGATACCTCTCACGAAAAGTTTCGCCAACTCTACTTGGATGCTTTGGCTGGACTCGTTAACCTCAATTCACTCGACTATTTGATTGTCAGTCATACCGAACCAGACCACAGTGGATTGGTTAAAGACGTACTAGCACTAGCTCCTCACGTTACTGTTGTCGGTTCAAAAGTGGCAATTCAGTTTTTAGAAAATTGGCTACATCAGCCATTTAAGCAACAAATCGTCAAGAATGGCGATCGCTTGGATTTAGGTAACGGACATATCCTGGAATTTGTCATTGCACCAAATCTGCATTGGCCTGATACGATATTCACCTACGATGCAAAAACACAAATTTTGTATACCTGTGATGCCTTTGGTATGCACTATTGTGACGACCACACCTTTGATGAAGATTTAGATCTCATTGAAGAAGATTTCCAGTATTACTACGACTGTCTGATGAGACCAAATGCTCGCTCGGTGTTATCTGCTCTCAAACGGATGGGTGAGTTACCATCATTGACGACTATCGCTACAGGTCACGGACCGCTACTCCATTACAATTTAACCGATCTTGTCAATCGCTATCGACAGTGGAGCCAAGAACAAGCCAAAGCAGAAACCACTGTTGCGGTCTTTTACGTCTCCGATTATGGATTTAGCGATCGCCTTTCACAAGCCATTGCCCATGGTATTTCAAAAACTGGGGTAGCAATAGAAATGATGGATTTGAAATCAGCCGATCCTCAAGATGTTAAAGAATTAGTTAGTCTTGCTAGTGGATTAGTCATTGGAACCCCACCAATTTCAGGTTCTTCTGCTGCTTCTGCCCAAACTGCCCTCAGCACTATTCTTGCTACAGCTAAGCCCAAACAAACTATTGGTGTATTTGAATCTGGCGGTCAAGATGGTGAATCTGTCTATTTACTGCTCAATCGGTTTCGGGATCTAGGCTTAAATCCTGCTTTTTCACCAATTGTTCTAAAAGAAACACCAACAGAAACAACATATCATTTGTGTGAAGAAGCTGGGACAGATATGGGACAGTGGTTGTCTCGCGATCGCAGTATCAAGCAACTCAAATCCTTAAATTCCGATCTAGAAAAAGCTTTGGGACGACTCAGCAATGGGTTATATATTCTCACTGCTCAAAAAGGAAATATTAGCAGTGCCATGTTTGCTTCTTGGGTAGCACAAGCTAGCTTCAAGCCTTTGGGAATAACAGTTATGGTAGCTAAAGACCGTGCTATTGAGTCTTTATTACACGTAGGCGACCACTTTGTTCTCAATGTTTTAGAAGAAGACAACTATCAAAAATTGATGAAGCACTTTTTACAACGCTTCCACCCAGGAGCCGATCGCTTTGCAGGTATCAAAACTTATCCAGCAAACAATAATTGTCCGATTTTAGCAGATGCCCTTGCTTATATAGAGTGCGAAGTCAAAAGCCGTTTAGATTGCGGTGACCATTGGGCTATCTACAGCACTGTCTCTGTAGGTCGTGTTTCAAAACCCGATGCTCTCACTGCAGTTCACCATCGTAAAGTTGGGAATCATTATTAAATTGCTCATGGCTAATATTAGTCAAATTAGCATTGCCCACCCTACTAGCTAACAACTAACCACCAACAACTAACAATTAACCAATATGAAATTACGTGATGTTCAAGTTGCTTCGATTGGCGCTCATACCACTGTGTTGCGATCGCGCACGTGGGATCGACTTAAGTTTGAAGTAGAATACTCTTTACAAAAGGGTACAACTGCAAATTCTTACCTCATCCAAGCTGAAAAAACAGCGCTTTTAGATCCTCCAGGAAAATCATTTACAGAGATTTTCCTACAGCAGTTACAGCAGCACCTAAATCTCAAACAACTGGATTATGTGATTTTGGGACATATCAATCCCAATCGCTGTGAAACCTTAAAGGAGTTGTTGGAACTGGCTCCTCAAATCACATTTGTCTGTGCGAAAGCAGGCGCAGTTGCTTTACGTGCAGCTTTTCCAGAAAAAGAGTTAAAAATTAACGTCGTTAGGGAGGAAGAAGTTTTAGATTTAGGCTTAGGTCACAAATTGCAATTTCTTCCCGTTCCTACTTCACGTTGGCCTGATGAGCTTTATACTTATGATTCCGAAACTCGCATTCTCTTTACTGATAAACTGTTCGGTGCTCATATTTGTAGTGATGAAATTTTTGATGAAGGTTGGAAACTTCTAGACGAAGACCGACGCCACTACTATGATTGTCTTCATGCTGCTCAGTCTCGGCAGGTGGAAATAGCACTGGATAAATTTACTGCTTTATCAGTTAGTTTCTACGCTCCCGGTCACGGTCCTCTTGTACGTTACAGCAAAAGCCGACTCAATCACGACTATCGACAGTGGAGTCAACAGCAAAAGGAACGAGACTTGACAGTTGCTCTACTTTATGCATCCGCATATGGAAATACAGGCACTTTAGCACAAGCGATCGCCAAGGGTATCACAAAAGCAGGTGTCGCTGTAGAATCAATAAACTGTGAGTTAGCAGAGCCATCTGAAATTCAGTCAGTCATCGAAAAATGTGATGGGTTTATTATCGGTTCCCCCACATTAGGAGGACATATGCCCACGCAAGTACAAACTGCTTTGGGGATCGTCCTTTCCGTTGCTGCCAAAAACAAGTTAGCAGGTGTATTTGGTTCTTACGGTTGGAGTGGAGAAGCCGTTGATGAGATTGAAAGCAAATTGCAAGATGCAGGTTATCATTTTGGCTTTGATACCATTCGAGTCAAGTTTAAACCTAGCGATACCATTCTTCAACAGTGTAAAGAAGCTGGTACTGATTTTGCTCAAGCGTTGAAAAAGGCGAAGAAGATTCGGACTCCCCGCCAACCAATTAGTGATTCTCAAATTGACAGAACCGAGCAAGCTGTGGGACGAATTGTTAACTCTTTATGTGTACTATCTGCTCAGCGTGGAGATGTTAAGAGTGCAATGTTAGCTTCGTGGGTGACTCAGGCTAGCTTCAATCCTCCTGGTTTAACAGTTGCAGTTGCTAAAGACCGAGCCATTGAATCTATAGTGCATACAGGAGACGAATTTATTCTCAATATTCTCAAAGAAGGGATGAACTTGAGGCGACACTTCCTTCAACCCTTTGCACCAGGAGAAGATCGCTTTGTTGGTTTAGCAACTCAAACCACTGAAAATGGTTGTCCTATCCTCAGTGATGCTCTTGCTTATTTGGAATGCAGCGTTCAAAGCCGTATGGATTGCGGAGACCACTGGCTTGTTTATGCGATCGTTAACAATGGTCAAATGCTACAACCAACAGGAATGACAGCAATGCACCACCGGAAATCGGGGAGTCAGTACTAAATGGTTAGTTGTTAGTTGATAGTTGTTAGTTGTAAAGATTAACTACTAACTACTAACCACTAACTACTAGCTACTAAGCACTTACCACTAACTACCAACCACTAACCACTAATAGGAGAAAAAAATGCAAGGATTGTTGAAGAAATCGTTCATAATAAAAGATGAATGGCTAAATAGAACTTTAATTGTACGTTGTCTTGAAACCGTACAAGATTTAATTGTCATTTCTTTGTGCATTGGTTTATTTAGCTTAATGGCAATTCAGTTGCGTGCTATGTTCTATTCTTTATTGCCTCCTCTGAATTTCCAAGCAGTGACTTCAGATATTTTATTTCTATTGATTTTAGTCGAATTATTTCGACTGCTGATTATTTACTTACAAGAACAACGAGTTTCTATTGGTGTAGCAGTGGAAGTTTCAATAGTGTCTGTTTTGCGAGAAGTTATTGTTAGGGGAGTACTGGAAGCACAATGGAATCAAATTTTAGCTGCTTGTGCTTTTCTATTAGTTATGGCAGTGTTACTTATAGTTCGAGTGTGGTTACCACCAACTTTTAATGGTATCGATCCGGAAAAACGTGCTTCTTTGAGAAATCAATTATTAGCATCAGATACAAGAAATTTGGAATAAAATATAGCGATTTTTTTTGACGGCAAAGCATGAGCCGTAATCGCTCGCTATCGCCGTCCATCTAGGGTATTGCGATCTGCATCCGGAGCGCAGCAGCGAAGCGATCGCACCTCCCAAAATGAAATTCTGTACTGCATTTAGCCTGAAACCCATCGGCTTTCAGCCGTGGGTGTGGCTCATTGTTGTCTTCTAAAATATTCAATGCAAAGCTTTCTCACAGAATCGTTCTCGGCATCGAAAAAGCTCTGTGTGCGAACTTCAGAAAACCCCAACTCCTGAAACTGGGCAAGTTCTTCTTCTGACAAAGGCCAGGGCGGACCATCAACCTTAACATTGGCATCGCGAACACGAGTAATGACCAACAATGTTCCCCCAACCGCTACCAATTTCCCAATTGATTCTATAGCACATGAGCGTACATTGAGCGGTAATGCTTGAATATTGCGGCATTCAAAAACAAAGTCAAAAGCACCATGCCATACCGGAGCTAGCGCGAATAAATCGGCGACGAGGTAGTTAACCTGTGAATCAGGAAATCTTTTCTGACACCAAGCGATCGCGGTGGGTGAAATATCAAACGCGGTTACCTTGAAACCTCTTTTTTGCAAAGCTTCAGCATCATCGCCTAACCCACAACCAATGACTAATGCAGACCGACTATTGACCTGCCTTTCCTGACGCTGTAGCCAATTTTCTAAATAAGGATGAGGTGTCATTTTTGCCCACGGCACTTGCTTTGAATCGCCATTGGCTTCGGTGTATAATATTTCAAACCATCCGTCGGGGTCTGATTGTCGTAACGATTGAGTCGCCAACCGCTTGACCTTCTGTCGCAGTTCTTCTGATTGTTTCTCAAGCATAGTTTTTGGTTCTGTGAGTCATTAGACAGCTTTTGCCCTACCGCTCAATAAAGTCTACTCAGATCTACTCACGTATGAGCAAATCTCTTCAACCGGAAAGATAGCGGTCAATCTTTCCTACCTTGAAGGATTCACGCCTTCACAGACGGATGGATTCTTGATTCTCGTGCTTGTGCCGAAGCGCGTGGAAACCCAAGATTTCCGGTGTTCGCCAAGCCATCACCCGCAGACCCTGTAAGAGTAGGTGTACTAAACCAAGCATGACGAGAAGCGACCTTCAAGTAATGCTTATGGAATCGCTGCCAATGTGCAAAGACGTGCTGACGAGCTTCGGGGCGAACCGAAGTCTGAAAGGCGTATCTCGCTGGCAGTTTCTCATGGTAAATCCCCATGCCACGACGGGCTAAAACTAGACCGGCGGCGCTATCACTAGCCATACCATAACGTTTCATATATTTGACAACGCCGATTTGGCTAGAATACTTGGGACTAACCTCGATCGTTTTAATGCCTAGCTTTAAACATCGAGCTTTTAACAATTCAAAGAACTTGGCATAAGCAAAACCAGAGAGCATTCGATTGTACTTGCGTCCGCTATGAAATTGCCTCTTCTTGTGGGAAAAGTCTAACTTCTCAATCACAATTGGCTTTTGAGTTACCAAAGCTCTGTTGGTGATTTCTGTCACGGCGTAGGCTAATCGAGCTTCTGTTTGCTCGGTTGAACACGAATGCAAATCTAAGTTAACTTTTCCCCATGCTACGGGATTGCCGTGACGATTAGTCGCACACCAACCAATAGTTCCGGGATTAATATCTAAGCCAATACAGCCCCATGATTTGTCATGACTGGTAATAGAGAAGTTGACTAAACAAGTAATAGCGACTACCCACTTTCCTTTTTGATTAAGGCTAAACACATAAGTGAGAGCGTTGTTTAATGCCCAAGCGGTCACTAGCTTGTCATATCCATACTGATTAATTTTATGAAGTGGTAAGGTACAATATTCGCCGTATATTGATTCTAAAAAATAAGGCACACGAATTTTTAAACTGGGGATGACACCCGGTGTTAGCTGACAGATTTGATTGCTGTTAGTTTCATGAGTACTCCCGACAAATGGAATCTTACCGTTTAAACCCAAATTTACTTTGATCCCTCGTTTGATGACTTGAGATCGGCGGTCTTGATACATCCGCAATTGACGCTTTTTTTGATGCAATTGCTGTTTAGCTAGTTGCAAGTAAGTTTGACCATGCGACTGACCATTAATGGGGCAAGCGTCATCAAATTCTGGTTTTCTCTTCAGTAATGGGACTTTCTTTAGCTTTCGGGTTTTAGTTTTTTGGGGAGACTTGATGGCTAATTTATGCTTCTCTACTGCTCGAGCATACTCCCGATGATTCTTCAATCTTTTGAGAGATCTCGCAATTTCTGCCTGAACTGATTTGATTTGGGCATCTAGTATATCAATATGTCTTGTCTGGCACAACCGAGCTGACTCTAACTCCCCTGACACAAAATTTATCACGCTATTGGCATGGCGCTTGTTGACCCCAAATGTGTTTTGAATTAAGGAGTTTAACTTCTGCTTTTTCAGATTATCTTGCAAGCCTTCTAATGCCATAACAGACATCTTTGCTGCTATAGGTGAGAACTTCTCTAACATCTCAAGCGCTTGTGTTTCCCCCGTTAAATTATTAGAGATTTGCGTCACATAAGTTTGATAAACTTGAGGCATTTGCTTCACCACCTTTCCACCGAGATATTATGCTATGACCGCGACAAGATGTTTAACAGAGCAATACTTAAAATGGTTTGAGATTGTAGATGACTTGTGAGACTGACCGAAAACAGCAAAAAGTAGAGCAACTTGATTGAAAATTGGAAGTCTTAACGTCAGAAGTTATTTAATATTTTCTTACTATTTTATCTCAAAGAGCTAATAATAGTCAACCTCTACTCAAAAAAGATGAGCAATGAGCAGATCTGAGCAGAAATTATTTAACAGTTTCTCGCCCCTACCCCCTACTCTGTTTTACCCAAATGCTAAATTCTTCTGGCATAAATTTTCTATATAAGGGGTATCGTTTTAACTGCTTTTGAGTGAGATAAACATAATCGCAAATTGCCTCTTTCAATTGAGTGGTTTTATCTATTGTCCATGCTTCTAAACACGCTCCCGTAAGCTTTGCTTGTCGAAAATCCGCTTTTATTGCTCTCGCTTTCGTCAGGTTTGCTCCTTCTAAGTCGGCATATTCAAATGTTGCTTCACTTAGATCTGCTTCTGTAAAATCAGCATTGCGGAGATCTGCTCCTAACAAGTTAGCACCTTTGAGGTTACAACCAGCATAAGATTTTGTGGCTACCCTTTTTGTAACGACTACATTTCTCACTCGTGAATCGGACAAAATTGTATTGTCAACTTTAGCTGTTTCAAGATATTGCGCTAAATGAAAGTGCGTGCGCGTCAGCGTGGCATTTGTAAAATCTGTATTTTTGAGGATAGCATGAGCAAAATCAGCATGAGTTAAGTCAGCTCCTTTAAAACTGGTTCCCCATCTGACTAAAATAGCGATCGCAATCTTCCTCATCCAGCTAAATGCTTTATCTTCTGCTAAAATTTGCCGTGCTATGTATCTCACTATCATTGCACCGCTAGCAATTCCAAAAGCAGTTGTCATAAGGATTCCAAATAGAGCTTCGGTTTTGGGCATAGATAAGATTGCGTCGTTACGAAGAGACCGAATAACTGCTATACCGAGTGTAACTCCAAGTATAGAACCTTGGATTGCGGTAGCTATAGTTATAAATGCAGTGACAAATACAGCTATAACTCCGTATATCATCTCAGAAATTGTCACAGCTATAGTGGAGATTGCGATCGCAATCGTACACAATCCTACAGCTATACCAGCTGCAACTATTCCAGCACTAACGCTAAAAAAGTTACCTGTGGTTAGTACAAATATTACCCCAAATATAACTCCAGTGGTTGCGATCGTTCCTAAAGCCGCTCGTAAGTTATGAGGAATATTGAACAGTATATAGACAGCAAACAATTCTGAAACAAGTGTTGCTGACAAGATTTTTCTTGGGGTTACCGTCAGAGGAAAAAGTACACATCCAAAAAAAACAATAGCAAATGTAGCTGTCAATCCCAAGAGTGCTGACAGGATGACTGCTATAAATACCAAACGCATTGCTTGAGATGGCTGTAAACCAGCCGTTGCTTGACTGAAATTAGCACCTGTAAGGATAGCATTAGTAAAATCTGCACCGCGAATATCCGATTGAGAAAAGTTAGCACCCGTAAGGTCAGAACCTCTAAAGGAACAACCTCGTAAGTCTTTGCCTGAAAATGCGTGAGCCATGATAAATGGCACCTAAATGATAAACTTAGATTATCGCTTTTTTTTGACGTTTAAAGTACCCAGAAGGGGAATTTTGAATTGAAAAGTCAGATTCCCAACTTCTTGAAGGATACAGAGTCGGGAATGAGGGGCGTCCAGTATTTCAACTGAGTTATTGGTAGTTATTGTGAACTTGGTTGCCACTAGCAGGTAAAATCGTACTTCGACACTCTCCAAAACCTATCCTGACAAAACCTGGTTTCTCACAGTAACCGCGCAAGGTAACTTCATCACCATCTAATAAGAAAGAGCGCGTCTCACCTGTAGGTAGTTCAATCTGATTGACTCCACGCTGAGTTATCTCTAACAAACATCCTTGTGAACCAGTTGCAGCACCTGAAACCGTCCCACTAGCTAACAAATCGCCAGAACGAAGGTTACAACCATTACTTGTGTGATGAGCGAGCATTTGTGCTATTGTCCAGTACATTTCTTTAAAGGAGCCACGACTTAAGCAGAATTGTTCTATTCCCTCCTCTTGCATTTGGAGCGATCGCAAGAACACTTCTAGTGTAATATCAATACTTCCCATTTCAGTATTTTCTGGGGAAGACAGATAAGATAGCGGCAAAGGGTCTTCCGGACTGCGTTGAAAAGCTGGAGTTCGGAAAGGTGCTAGTGCTTCGAGAGTTACTACCCAAGGTGATATAGTCGTCGCAAAGCTTTTAGCTAAAAAAGGACCGAGAGGCTGATATTCCCAAGCTTGAATATCCCTTGCTGACCAATCATTAACCAAACATAGCCCGAAAATATGTTCTTCGGCGGTATCTATGGAGACGGGTTGTCCTAACTGATTGCCAGTACTCACAAAGAAACCAACTTCGAGTTCGTAATCTAGCATCTGAGTTGCTTCAAAACTAGGGGTGAGTGCTTCAGGGCTTTTTCTCTGACCCTTGGGGCGCATAATAGCCGTGTCGCTCGGTATAATTGAGGAAGCTCGTCCGTGATAAGCGATAGGAATATGTTTATAATTAGGCAAGAGGGGATTGTCTGGACGAAATAGCTTTCCTACATTGGTCGCGTGAAAAATTGAAGCATAAAAATCAGTATAATCACTAATATTAACTGGTAATAAAAGCTTAGTATTGGATATAGAAACGAGCATTTGTTGTGCTGTAGGGGAGCGATCGTTCCATTGCAGTAATTGGCTCAGGTGACGGCGTAACATTAATGAAGCCTCACTTCCGAGTGCCATCAGTTGATTTAAATTGGATTCCCCGCAAACTGCTTGTAGATGTTCGGGAAGTTCTTGCAAAAGCCCTGTTCGCAAGCATAAGGACAAATCAAGTATTTGGTCGCCAATAGCAACACCAATGCGTGAAGGTTCGGTACTGTTTAAAAGTTGAAATACTCCAAAGGGTAAGTTTTGAATTGGAAAATCAGTGTCTTTGCGATTGGCAGATTCTACCCAACTACGCAAGTTTGGATCGTGGGTGGTGTCGATAGGACGGCTCATAACATTTGCAATGACATTTGAATTTTGAATCAGCAGGTCAATTACTCCCTTCCCGCCAGATGATTACCATTACAGGTAGGTAGGGCTATGCCGCACATTCGCCATTGTAGGGCATAGCCCCACCTACAAAGTTCAGTAATTTTAGAGCAGAAAGGGAGTAGTTCGAGTTCTGCTAGTATGTATTGTAGTGAAATAAAGTAATATTCTATTGCTTTCACTTCCATTCATCTGTTTGTCAATAACTATCCGTATTTATTGAGTTTCGTTTTCTTACAAAATCTCTGGGCGCTTCATACTTCTGTATCAAAAGTAGTCAGACGTTGTAGCGAAGGTCTTCTATCTCACGATCGCACTGGCAAATTCTATTTATGAATAATCAATGCGAACAAATTATGGATATTTTAAGACTGGAATGAAATCATCCAAAGAAAAACAACTTTGCGAATTTATGGTAAGCTTCTACAATATTCGTATTACGAAATACTTTGACTCCCTTTGGTCTCTAAAATTACCGATCTTTGTAGGGTGGGCAGTACCCACCCTAGGTGTTTGGGTAATCTTCTGGCGGAAAGGGAGTAATTACTTAATGCTGAATTAACTGTGCTGATTGGTTCAAACTTTACATTCGCTCACTCATCAAAAATTTTGAATTAACTTAACAAGAAAATCGTTTGTGGAATTCTGTAAAAGTTCCTTGTTGTTTGCTGTTGTCAAGAACAGAAAAAATCACACTTTTAAACCTGCCCCAAAATTGTCCGCCAGCTAATAAGAAATCTGTAAAGATTTGGGCAACCATTGCTGGATCGTTCTTAAAGACTCCACATCCCCAAGCGCCTAAAATCAAAGCATCGCAACCGCCAAAGGCTGCCAAACTCAAAACTTTTGAGGTACGACTAATAAGAACTTCAGGTATTTTCACGCTTAGATGCTGTTGATTTTTCTGAATCATTCCAGCATTTGGTGCTGGACTGGTGATAAAATCTACAACATACTGCTGTTCTAATAGGTTTCCATCATCGTTTTTGAAAACTGGACAACTCGGAGAATAAATCATCCAATTCGAGTACAAAAGTGATTGCCCAGAGCGATGAAAATCATAATATTCACGGCATTTCAACTGGCTTTTGTAGAGTGCAGAACTTCTTGCTAAACTCTCTTCTTGTGCTTGAGAACCTTTGAGAAATCCACCTCCAGGGTTTTTCGCTGAAGCAAAATTCAGAACTCCAATTTGTTGAAATTTCCCTGTTTTCGCTATGCGTTCTGCTCCCATCAGCGTTGTCTCATTCCTCACTTCAAATTCAGTACTTGAGAAACGAGGAACGCTCTTCAGCACTTCAAATTCAATTTGAGAGAGATTGTCAGGACTATAACATTTTGTCTTATCTAAACAATACTCTAATTCGGGAGCGATATAAACTTGATTGCCATTAGGAGAGATGTAGCTACCAATTTCAAGAATTTCTAGGGTATTTTGGGCTATAGCAATTCGTCTCATCGGTCGCCTTTTAGAGAGATTGTACTGCTTTACTACATTGATGTTACAATCAAAAATACATAATTGTCAAGTCCCGATTTAGTCACGTTACGTGTTGAGTCCTAGGAAAAACAGATAAAATTTCTTGTGGTGCGGGCGTCCCCCTATCTCCTTACGGAGACGCTACGCGAACGGGTTCGCCAGTTCCCTGCGGAGGGAAACCCTCCTTCAGGACTGGACTCACCGCCCACCATTAATACAGGACGGGCGAGGACGCCCGTTCCACAAAAAAATGCTGTGCTTTTGGACTTGAAAAACTGCTGTATATTCTGCTGTTATGAAAGGCAGTGGCAATGAAAAAGGTAAAGTTGGGTGGGCATTACCAACCCAACGCCCAATTTTCAAGACAGATACCCACGGGTAATTGCTCGCAATGAGGGCATGAAAATAATTCTTTTCCTATGCCCAATTCTCAATTTTCAAGGCAGAACTTTACTGATTAACCTAAGATAAAGTCTGCACTAATGATAACGTTCTGGGTGTTCTCAACAAAGGCAATCAAATCACCTTTATAAAGAATATCTACTCCATTGTTATAGTTACTTAGGGAGTAATCACTTAAACTACCAGTGACTTGAATTTTGTCACCTTCTGAGTAGTTAAAGTCTTTAATGGTATCAAATCCCAATCCATTATCATAGACAATTCCCCATTCGCCCAGAACAAAAGTGTCTGCACCTGCACCGCCAGTTAAAGTATCATAGCCGTACCCACCAGTAAGCTTGTCATTGCCAGCTTCACCATAAAGCTTGTCATCGCCACTACCACCGTCAAGATAATCATTGCCAGCACCACCATAGAGGAGATCGTCACCGTATCCACCATAGAGGGTATCGTTACCAGAGTATGTTGGATTCAGACCGCCATAAAGGGTATCATTGCCATCTCCACCGTAAAGAGTGTCATCTTGATTACCACCATACAATGTATCATTGCCACCATAACCATACAAAGTATCGTAGCCGTCGTAATCATCGTAGCCAGAGCCGTAACCAGAAGCAGGATAGCCATAGATAACATCGTTACCACTAGTACCGTCAAGAATATCGCTGTAGGAGGTTCCGTTAATAGACATAATTTAAGTTCCCTGTATTTGTGTACTAAGGTTGTGTAAAACTGCGTTTCCGGTGCAGTTATAAAAGTTATCTGGCTTAAATCGAGGATTTACGCAATCTATTGATAAAGAAGGTTTCAATTTTTTCTATCAACTCATAACTTTATTTGATAGAAAAATCAATCAGCCGTTCTTGGAAACCCAATCCACTTGTTGCGCTTCGATAATATTGGGAACTTCCAAACGGTTCCTCATACGGTAAAGCACTTTTTCAGGTACTGTGGTGTCTCGCTCGCGATTTCTGTGCAACAACTCATCCCAAGACGCTTCCAAGTAAACGATGCGAACCCTTGCTTGATAACTGGAGAACAGGCGAATCAACATCCCGCGTAACTGACGGCTCAGGTTCGTTGCATTCCAAACAAAAGATTGTCGCGATCGCAAATATTCTTTAGCGATCGCTTTTGCACGATTAGCGACAACCCCTTGGTCATCTTCTGGATCGATACCCATTGTCTTTCGCAATTCATCCAAAGAAATAACCTTCGAGTCTGCCAGATTTTCCTGAATCCAAGTATCCTTACCAGAACCAGGCAATCCTGACATGAGAACAACTTGAAAACGAGTGTCATCATAAGCATCATAATCTAGGTAGCTATTCTCTTTTTGAAAATAAATAAACCGACTGTGAGCCGACCGAAACAATCGCGGATGCTCCAAGCACATATTTTCCTGACAAAATTCGCGGAAAAACTCAATGCGCTCCAACAACTGCACTTGGTCATTGCAGTAACGCCCCCGAACATCAGCTTCAGCCAGCATTGCCAACATATCGCATCTTATGATTTGACTCGCTTTGATAACAGACCGTTCGGGATTGGGCTTATCCCAAAACCACAAAGGCAAACTACCAAATTTTACCAAAGCAACAATTGCTTCCCGTTCTCTCAAAGGAACATTCAAATCCCAAAGAATCTCTTGTGCCATTTTTGCTCCTTGTAGGACATGACCCTTAGAGGAGATAGCACCATCTTCTATTTGAGTAGCAGCAGGTTTTGCAACATCATGTAGCAAAGCAGCAGCAAATAAAACCGAACGTTCGTTTGGAGGCAGCAATCGCCATTGAGGTAAAGCCACTAATGCTTCACATACCAAGCGGGTGTGTGTGAGAACATCACCCTCAGCATGGTAGCGCGGGTCTTGAGGACAGTCAGCCAAAGCACTGAGCCAATAGAACTCAGATTCCAGCGCCGACCAATCGATCGACCAATTCGTTTCGTCAGGACAGTGAGGAAACGACCAAGAGATTGAAGAAACAGAGGTATTCATAATTGGAATAAATCGACATCAGGACGCAAAATATTAGGTATGATGGGGCGATTGAGCCAATGCCCATCTGATTGCTGGATAGTGGTTAAAAAGCTCGAACGAACGTATTTATAGCGAGCAGTCACCATATCTCCCAATTCGACCTTGATATACAAACCTTCCATAAGATTTGTTTGGTCGGTTTGTTTGAGAGAACGTTCCACATCCAGTCCCCTTTCGTGACAAAGTTCTTGAAAGCGTTCTAAATGTTGGGGAGTTTGGTAATGAGAATTGCCCAGCAATCCTATGAGTTGTTTGTAAGATTGGAGTTCTCCAACAAATAGAATTGGTACGGAAACCAAAGGTAACCCAGCCAATAACTGCTTGCGACTAGACGTACTGAGAAATTGTTGCTTTTCTAAATCCAGCACATCGTACTCAAGAAAGTAATGAGGTAAAGCGTCGTAAAACACCGTGTGTTTGGCATAAAGCCATTCACCAAACAAAATATAACGAGTTCCCAACACCCGCCAAAAAGCAACTGCATGAGTATTTGCCCACTGTTTGAACAGATTAAAGTGCTTTTCCCTCTGTCCCCCCGTGAGATAGTGTCCCCGACTTTGCAATTGAAGTTCACCATCAGCACTAAAACTAATAGCAGCATTTGCCCCATCTACTTTTTCTTCGACGACGACATACTGCTGTTGTATGGCACTAAAAGGAACGCTATCGAGGTCTTCATCCCCAGGTTGCGATCGCGAACCCTCAATATGATGAGTACGCGGATATTTGTATATTTGTTTTTCCATTGCTTTACCTTGGTAACTGCGATGCGATTTCACAGCGAATGGAAGCGAACTTGCACGGAGAAAGCAACTCGATTTCATTCGAGAAGTGCTGCCATTCGCCTTTGAGGTGACTTGAAGTGAGATGTGAGATTACATACGCCGTAACCGCTGGTTTCCAAGAGTAGATATTTTTATATTGTTTACTTCACTAGCCGTGGGAGGTTTTTCGGATTTTAATACAATAGTTTTGGGGCGGGCAAGGATGCCCACCCCACAAGATGCATTACTTACTGTGTTTATTTCAACATTTGTAACAATTAGGCATTAACAACCCCTGCATCAACTGCAAGTTCTAACAGGTGAAAAGGTGGTTGGTCGGGGAGCGTTTTCTTCAGAAGCGGCATGGATACGTTATACACCGGAATGTTACTTATGGTTCGCCCCTCTAAATGACCATTATGAGCGTGACCGTGAAAAGCAGCAGTCACCGAATATCGGGTGAGTGGTTCCTCAAGACGACTCGAACCGAGAAATGGAAAAATTTCTGGCGGTTCACCCTCAACGGTAGCCTGGATTGGGGAATAGTGAAGTATAGCAATGCGCTGAGAAGTTTCTAATCTCGCTAATGCAGATTCTAGTTTTAAGGCTTCATCCACCGCCTCATGGACAAAGTACTTGATAGCTTCTTCACCCCAAGCTCCTAACGCCTTAGAACCAAAGCCTCCAGCAAATCCCTTCACCCCAGCAAAACCAACACCCTTAACCTCACAAGCATCCCCATCAAGCACCCGCACACCTGCTTCAGTAAGAATTTGTTTGACCTCATCTTGCTTTCCAGATTCATAATCATGATTGCCAAACACAGCAATAGTTGGAATTTTCGTAGATGCTAGCTCCTTGACGAGGACATGGGCTTCCTCGGGCAGCCCGTAGTCTGTTAAATCGCCGCATAGCAACAGTACGTCGGCAAGCTCGCTCGCTTGCTCAAACAGGGGTTGTAGGGCTCCCTGAGATGTCTTGGTACAATGGATATCTCCTACTGCTGCTATACGCACTACATCCTTCGTTATTGCCATCAGTTTTTCCCCTTAAACTTAACTAAATCATGGCGCAATTACTGGGTAGATTTTAATGCATCAATAGGAGCATTTTTTTTTGAAAAATATCAGTATTTTTACAGATTACTGCTTCGCTCTCCGGATTGAAGATTTATTTTGAGTTTTCAAGGATGATCGAGTTCTTACGCAGTTACGCACTTGTCCCCCTCATTTTTAGGTAGAACCCTGAAAACGAGGGGTTAAAAGGATTTGGGAAGTCAAATATAAAGAATATGCAAACTGAAACAATCACTCAAATTGAACTCGATCCACAAACTCGCGCTTTCTACTGTCAAGCACTCCAACTCCTAAATGAGTCTAAAGTGCCATTTCTGGTTGCAGGAGCATTTGCTTTTGAGCGCCACACCAGTATCGCACGTCCGACAAAGGATTTGGATATTTTCGTGCGCCCACAAGATAAAGAGCGAGTTATGGAGGTTCTATCTGCAGCGAGTTGTCAGACTGAAGTGCATTCACAACACTGGTTAGCGAAAGCCTTCTGTGGTGAAAACTTTGTTGATATTATCTTTAACTCTGCTAATGGTCTTACTGAAGTTGATAATGGCTGGTTTCAGCGTGCTGTCAACGTGGAAGTGCTGGGCATCCCCGTCCAAATTTGTTCGCCTGAAGACCTATTGTGGTCAAAGTCCTTCATCATGGCTCGCGATCGCTATGACGGAGCAGATGTTGCCCACGTACTGCTCACTTGTGCTGAACATTTAGATTGGTCATACCTGCTTCATTGCTTTGGCTCAGACTGGCGAGTCCTCTTCAGCCATTTGATTCTTTTTGGCTTTATCTACCCAGCAGAGCGATCGCGCATACCAAACTGGGTGATGCAAGAATTATCCAAGCGGTTGGAAGATGAAATCAACAATCCCCCCCCAAACGAAAAACTCTGTCAGGGAACACTACTCTCACCATTACAGTATCTCATTGATGTAGAAAAGTGGGGATATAAGGATGCAAGGCTTCAGCCTGCAGGGAATCTGACAGCAGAAGAAGTTTCTCAATGGACAACAACACTTACTGAAGAAATCAAAAGTAAATCTGATTGAGAAGGAATACATTAGACCTCTCCAAAAAAGATGTAAGGGCGCTCTTGCATTGCGCCCCTACCAGAACTTTCGGGTAATGCATAATTAATTTTTGGAGATGTCTATTACTTATCATTATAGCAGTTCTCACTTGAATGAAGTACAGATTTATCTCCGTCCATCTGCTACAGGCTGCGGTTCCATAAATTTTTTATGTATTGTACCCAAGTGAGAACCGCTATATCTTAAAGGAGTTTTTCGGATTTTCACTGTTTACTGGTCACTGGTCACTGGTCACTGGTCACTGATAACAACTTCAACACCTTAGAGCGTAACGGCTCATCCTCCGGGAGTGCCATAAGTTCATCAATTGCCTGTTGCCGAACTTTGCCTTTGCCTAAAATTCTCAACCAAAGTGTTTTTTCTGTTTCGGGTAACTCGTCAATTGCCACTATTGCAGACCGGAAAGATTTTGCAAAAAAGTACACCCCAGGTGACCAATGCCTCTTCCTCTCTCTCGCCCTAAATCCTTCTATCAATTCAGCAGAAGCTGTTGGCGTCAGTACCCATAGTCTAGGTAAATTGTTTTCTGCAACTTCTTCCTCATCTTCGCTCGGCTGACGCTCAAATTTATCAATCATTTTTAACAGCTTCAGCAGTGAGTTAGAAACATCCATTTCATCAGGTTCATCGAGGAAAGTTTCAAAAATTGCAGCCTTAGCAGCAAATCGACCCAACAAACCCAGCTTTGCAACCTCTGCCACAGGCGGCGATTCATGAGGTACAAACCAAACATCTATTTCTACATACTCTGACAATCGGCGAGCAATCTCTACCGAACCTAGAGGCTGCAATAAATCCTTAAAATAGCTTTTGACAAATCGATCGTAGGAAGAGCGTGTCATAAAAACTCTGTTGTACTAAACATATTTCTGAAGCGTTTTTTCCAGCTGCTGCACTGTAGCTCTAGGAGAAGGGCGAGGTAAAGGTTGCTCTATTCCCTCTTCCTCTGCACCTCTGTAATTTACAAGAAAAAGTACCGGAACTTCATACTGATACGCTTGAAACCAATCGTCGCGAGTCGTAATATCCCGAACTTCCAACTGTAGAGACGCAATACTTTGCTTCTCCACAATTTGTTCTAACTTTTCTTGCAAACCCTCACACAAATGACATCCCGGCTTGCTGTATAAAATTAATCGCATTGCCTCAACTGAACTGATACACTTTCATATCTTACAACCCTGCAATCAGTTCTTGCACCCTCTCTAAACCACTTGCGTCATTTTGCTGACTGTAGATTTTTGCAGCTTGCTCGAAAGCTTGCTTTGCTTCAGATGACTTTTTCAGAGCTAGCAGAGAGTATCCTTTGCTTTCATAGGCTTCTGCATATTTGGGATTGCGTTCGATCGCACGCTCGCAATCCTTAACCGCATCATCATACTTCTTCCGAGCAAAACGGGCAACACTTCGATGATAATACGCCTCAGTATAATTACTATCTAGCTCAATAACTTTATCAAAGTCTTTTGTGGCATTTTTGTAATCTTCCAAGGCTTCGCGAGTTAGCCCCCGATTGAAGTACGCCCAAGCCCAATTATTAGAATTACCAATAGCTTTGTCAAAATCTCTAATTGCTGCTTGGTAGTCCTTCAGAGCATAATGAGCCATACCTCTGTTATTGTATGCCTCAGAGGATTTGGGATTTAAGCGAATAGCCTCAGATGCACTCGTCACAACCGCCGCATAGTCTTTCTGAATGCGGTAAATTGTTGCTCTTCCGTTGTATGCATCAGCGTATTTAGGATTTATAGCGATCGCTTTATTAAAATCAGACAAAGCAGCTGGGTAGTCTTTTTGGTCGAGACGTGCTAATCCTCGGCTGTTGTATGCTCTAGCATAGTTCGGGTCAACTTCTATAGCTTTATTGTAATCAGCGATCGCGCCTGTATCGTCTACCAATTGACTCTTAGAAAGACCGCGACTGGTGTAAGCTTCCGCAAATTTAGGATTGACTTCAATAGCTCGATTGTAGTATGCGATCGCATTTTTATAATCAGTCTTTTGATAACGATTATCTCCCCATAGGGTAAAATCGGGAGCCTCTGCAATAAAACCGTCACTTGGTAACTGAGCGCTATCTAGATCCGCACCCCGAAGATCCGCATCAAACAGAGTTGCGCCCTTAAAATTCACACCCGTCAGTTGTGCGCCACTCAAATCAGAATTATCGAGGTTGGCATACTGCAAGTTACTTCCTTGCAAATTAGCATTACTCAAATCCGCACGGTGCAAATTAGCATAACTGAGATTGGCATTCTTCAACTGCACGCCTCTCAAGTTAACACTATCCAAGTTAGCTCTATTGAGATTAACACCATTGAGAGACACACCAATAAGATTCACATTTCTCAAATCTACGCCACTCAAGTTCACCCCATTAAAATTAACCCCATTGAGGTTGACGTTATCCAATCGCACGCCTCGAAGATCCGCATTAGTGAGATTCACGCCACTAAGATTAACACCACGGAGATCCGCATTATTTAAATTTGTATTACTTAAATTAGCATTTCTCAGGTCTGCACCACTTAAGTTAGCACCACTGAGATTGGCATTACTTAAATTAGCTCCACTCAAGTCAGTACGAGATAGATTTGCTCGGGACAACGTAGCACTTTTTAAGTCAGTATCCCTCAAATCAGCACCACTTAAGTCTGTACCACTTAAATCTGCATTTATTAAATTAGCATCATAGAGGTCAGCACGAACGAGATTTTTCCGGCTGAAGTTCGTGTAACTGAGATCGCATTTAGAACATCTATTAGTTTCCGTAAGCTGTTTAACGTGTTCTGGTTTTTCAGCATAACTTGGAACCGCTACTAATATTGGAGCGAAAAACGCGATAGTAGCAACAAACTTTTTAATACTTCTTTTATAAGAGGGAGTCGTTGATGTAAACATTACCATAACTTGCGCTTAACCAGGATGATACCTGACCGACTTAGCTAGATACCGATGTATCTCAAAAGCTATTTTTCATAACAGATGCTTCTCTGGATAAGTTTGTTCCTGGTATTTGGGACAGAAGCGACAATCCATTACAGTTATATCAATTTGCATCTGCGTGAGGTACAGATTTATCCGCATCACAAGGATTAGTCCTTCATCCTCAATGGCTTCCAACAAATGTTGATAGTCATTAAAATCAATGACCACTTTTTGAATGTTTCCTTCTGTCTCAGTTATTAATTCTCTGGCAAATGGATATTTATCGGCTTTCATTTTCTGGCTTTAGTAAGCAAAGTACAACTGTAAAGTTTTCAGGGCTTACGCAAAATCAACGGTATTTTGGAGATTGCACGCGTTGTAGATCCCCCCAACCCCCCTTAAAAAGGGGGGCTATGGGTAAGTCCTAGTTTATTCCAATTCCCTTCTTACTATAAATGACTAAACTTTCTTTGTGTCTTTATAGTGGGCAATGCCCACCATACATAAACTACTTTTTAGATGCAGTAGGCATACCCAAAATCTCCTCAATTCTAGGCATTTGTTCCAACGGAATCACCCGTCCTTCATCCTCAAAACCAGCAATTTGGTCAAAATTCAAATACCGATACAAATGATCGGCAAAAGGATGAATTTTACTTCCCACAATATCCAAATACTCCTGCACGGTAGGAATCCTTCCCAACAGCGCACAAACTGCAGCTAATTCCGCAGAACCGAGATACACTCGTGCATCTTTACCCATGCGGTTATTGAAGTTGCGAGTAGAAGTAGAAAACACCGTGACTCCATCAGCAACTCGCGCTTGATTACCCATGCACAAACTGCATCCCGGCATTTCTGTTCGCGCACCTGCAGCACCAAAAATACCATAAACACCTTCTTCCTTCAGTTGGTGTTCGTCCATGCGAGTCGGTGGAGAAACCCACAAGCGAGTTTTCACTGCACCTGCACCATCTAATACCTTAGCCATGGCACGATAATGACCGATATTTGTCATACAAGAACCAAGGAATACTTCTTGTACGGGGTCATTAGCAACTTCCGATAACAATTTCACATTATCGGGGTCATTGGGCGCTGCCACAATAGGTTCTTTGATTTCATTCAAATCAATCTCGAGAATTTCCGCGTATTCTGCATCGGTATCCGCTTCTAACAATACCGGGTTTGCCAACCACTCCTCCATCTTGGCAACGCGCCGCATGAGAGTTCGGGCATCTTGATAACCCCGTGCTACCATGTTCTTCAACAGAGCTACATTGGAACGCAGATATTCTGAAATTGTCTCAACACTCAATTTAATCGTACAACCCGCACAAGAACGCTCGGCACTAGCATCAGTCAATTCAAAAGCTTGCTCAACTTTCAAATCTGGTAAGCCTTCCATCTCCAGAATCCGCCCAGCAAAGACATTTTTCTTGTTCTTCTTCTCTACTGTGAGCAAACCTTTTTGAATCGCTACATAGGGAATGACATTCACTATATCCCTAAGAGTAATACCAGGTTGCAACTCTCCTTTAAACCGTACCAACACGGATTCTGGCATATCCAAAGGCATAACACCCAAAGCTGCAGCAAACGCCACTAATCCAGAACCACCGGGGAAGGAAATACCCAGAGGGAAGCGAGTGTGAGAATCTCCACCAGTGCCAACAGTGTCTGGTAATAGCATTCGGTTTAACCAGGAGTGAATGATACCATCGCCCGGACGTAAAGCAACACCACCGCGAGAGGCGAAGAAGTCGGGTAGTTCTTTTTGAGTTTTGATATCAACTGGTTTGGGATAAGCTGCTGTATGACAAAAAGTCTGAATTGTCAAGTCAGCAGAGAAACCGAGACAAGCAAGTTCTTTTAATTCATCGCGGGTCATCGGTCCTGTGGTATCCTGAGAACCAACGGTTGTGACAATCGGTTCGCAAGACGTACCGGGACGAACTCCAGGTAAACCGCAAGCTTTACCCACCATTTTCTGTGCCAAAGTATAACCTTTGCCTGTGTCGGCTGGTTGTTTGGGTCGGGTAAAGACTGTACTGGGTTCTAAACCAAGAGCCAGTCTGGTTTTGTCTGTAAGGGTACGTCCGATGAGTAGGGGAATGCGCCCGCCTGCACGGACTTCATCAAGAATTGTATCGGGTTTGAGGGTGAAGGTGGAAATAACTTCGCCGTCTTCGTTAGTAATTTCTCCTCTATGGGGATAGATGGTAATCACCATACCGGTTTCCATCTTGGTGACATCACACTGGATGGGTAAAGCACCCGCATCTTCTGCAGTATTAAAGAATATGGGTGCGAGCGTACCACCTAAAATATACCCGCCCGATCGCTTGTTGGGTATGTAAGGAATATCATCTCCAATGTGCCATAGCACGGAGTTAATTGCCGACTTACGGGAGGAACCAGTTCCTACTATATCCCCAACATAAGCTACAGGATAACCTTTTGTCTTTAACTCAGCAATGGTTGGCAGCGAACCGGGCATTCGACTTTCCAACATTGCTAAGGCGTGTAGGGGAATATCGGGACGTGTGGTAGCCTGGGTTGCGGGAGATAAGTCATCTGTATTTGTCTCGCCCGGTACTTTGAAGACAGTAACGTTGATAAATTCAGGCAATGTTGGACGAGAAGTAAACCATTGAGCTGCTGCCCAAGAATCAATCACCTGTTTGGCAAAAGGATTGGTTTTGGATAACTCTAGAATATCGTGGAAGGCATCATACACCAAAAGAGTTTTGCTCAATGCCTCTGCTGCATAGGCGGCTATCGGTTCCTTTCCTTGCCCTTTCATCACTAAGGGTGTTTCAGAAGAATCTGATAGAGATGTGGTGGGAGTTTGCAGAAGTTCAATTAATGCTTGGACGTTGTAACCACCTACCATCGTACCTAACCATTGTACTGCAGCAATAGGTGAAATTAAGGGGCTGCTCGCTTCCTTTTTCGCAATGGCACAGAGAAACCCTGCTTTGACATAAGCTGCAGGATCGACCCCAGGAGAAATGCGATCGCGTAACAAGTGCAGTAATGTATCTTCTTCACCCGCAGGAGGATTCTTTAGTAATTCACACAGTTCAGATGTTTGTTTTGCATCTAACGGTAAGGGGGGGATTCCAAGGGCGGCTCTTTCTGTAACGTGTCTGCGGTATGATTCTAACATTCTGCTCTCCAGATTCTACTCAGTCATCAGGGATTGGGGTTAGGCGGGGTTCTCTAGTCTCTAACCCCCTCTTAACAATTATCGCGAATTCCTTCCCCTCCGGTCTCGCTTATAGCATATTTTCCCGTCAAAGATTAAGCTAAGAATTCCATAACTTACACAACTTCAGTCAACTAACTCTTGTCTGTTGTGGGATGCTGTTGTCTGTTGTGGGATGCTGTTGTCTGTTGTGGGATGCTGTTGTCTGTTGTGGTACGGGCTTCTAGCCCGTCCTATGTTAGTGACGGGCTAGAAGCCCGTACCACAAGAAATTTTGGGAGAATTTTACAAGAAATTTTGGGAGAATTTTACAAGAAATTTTGGGAGAATTGCCGATTGACAAGTTTCTTAATTGAGTTTTTGCTCATTATAAGATAAACTGTCAGACTGAAGAAGTCATAAATTTATACTTCATACTTAATAATTATTTATGCCCAAAACACACACAGTTGAAATCATCCACCAAGGCAAAACTCATACCTTGCAAGTCGCTGAAAATGAAACTATATTATCAGTCGCTGATGCCAGTCATTTAGAGTTGCCAAGTTCCTGTCATGCTGGAGTTTGTACGACTTGTGCTGCCAAAATTATCTCTGGAACTGTGGATCAAACTGATGGCATGGGCGTTAGTCCAGAGCTTCAAAAACAGGGCTACGTGTTGCTTTGTGTCGCCTATCCTCGCTCCGATTTGAAAATTGAAACTGAGAAAGAGGAAATAGTTTATCAGTTGCAATTTGGTAAATAATAAAAAAATGTGGTATCCGGCTGCACAATCAGATAGGTACGTATATCCCCTCCATACATAAGTTAGGAAGAGCGCGATGACGACTCATTTTATGACTGTAGAAATTGACTTACAAGAAACTCCCACCGAACTGCAAAAAGCGATTGAAGCAGAACTCAAAAAACAGGGAGAACCTCTCCGTTGGGCTATTTCCTCAGTAGACGTTAAAAAGCAAACCTGTTCTGTTGAAGCTGTTGTAACCAATGGTTAGTCGTTAGTCGTTAGTCGTTAGTCGTTAACTGCTAACTACTGTACGGGCGCAATGCCTTGCGCCCCCTACTAACAACCAACATTTAATAAATGTTATACACATCTATTTTAATTGTACCGACTGGGGTTGGAGCATCGATTGGGGGCTATGCAGGCGATGCATTGCCAATTGCAAAAGCTTTAGCTAGGGTTTGCGATCGCTTGATTACTCACCCAAATGTCCTCAATGGAGCCAACTTGTACTGGAATTTACCTAACACTCTTTACGTAGAAGGTTACGGGCTAGACAAATTTGCAGCTGGAGAGTGGGGATTGCGCCCTGTTTATCAGAATCGGATAGGTTTGATTTTAGACAAAGGAATCGAACCAGAGTTACAGTTGCGGCACTTGCAGGCAGCAGATGCAGCGAGAGCAACACTAGGGTTATCTTTGACTGATTATGTCATAACTGATGCTCCTTTAGAAGTAAAATTACAGACATCAGCATCGGGGGTAAGTTGGGGAACAATTGGTAACCCAGATAGCCTGTTACGAGCAGCATCTGTCTTGATTGAAAAAGCAGGTGCGGAAGCGATCGCAGTAGTTGCGCGTTTTCCAGATAACATAGATGAGGAAATAGAGCAAAAGTACCGCCAAGGAAAAGGAGTCGATCCCATAGCAGGTGCAGAAGCAGTCATCAGTCATTTAATTGTCAGAACATTTCAGATTCCCTGCGCCCATGCTCCCGCTTTTTTGCCTCCTCCCCTCGATCCCAATTTATCTCCCCGTTCTGCTGCTGAAGAATTAGGTTATACTTTTTTAACAAGCGTACTTGTTGGTTTGAGTCGCGCACCCCAATTTTTGATTGGGACGAGTCATCAATTGACCGAACAAGAAACCAAAATTAATACCAACACAGGAGCCAAAACAGGAGACATCTGGGCAAATGAAGTCGATGCGGTAATTGTACCCGCAACTGCCTGTGGTAGTAGCGCTTTACTCAGTTTAAGCCAAAGTCGGCGATGCCAAATCGTAACAGTAGAAGAAAATCAAACTCAGATACAAGTACGACCCCAACCATTGGGGATCGAGACAATACAAGTAAAATCATATCTAGAGGCAATAGGTGTATTGGTTGCTCATCAGGCGGGGATCGATCCATTAGTCCTCAAATCGGAGCTATCCCAATTACGATTATTAAAATATGAAAGCTAAGTGATGAATTGTTAAGCGTTCGAGATTAACATAAAAAAGCATTCATAATTTTTTTCCTTTCCCTCCTCGAGGAGACTCCCGTGGCACAACAGCACAAGCACGAGCCAGAAATTCCATACCTGACACGCACCCAAGTGTTGGTAGCGATGGGAGTAACTGCAGTTATTTTGTGGATAGTCGCTAAACTGTGGTTGCGCTTTGGCAATATTCCTTTAATGTCCTGGCGTTGGCAAACAACGGATTTAATGCTAGGAGCTTTTTTGGGTCTATCTATCACAATTTTAAGTGGTATAGTCTATCGTCTTTGGACTCCCTACCGTAGAAGTGCAAACTATTACTTAGAAATGGTATTGAAGCCCCTTGCTTTACCAGACATCATTTGGCTGGGGCTATTACCAGGTTTGAGTGAAGAATTATTATTTCGCGGTGTTATGGTACCAGCTCTAGGATTTAATCATCTAGCAGTCATTCTATCTAGTTGTTGCTTTGGTGTCTTACACCTAAGCGGTCCCCAACAATGGCCTTACGTAATTTGGGCGAGTGTTGTTGGATTATTACTAGGATACAGCGCCCTTCTGACTGGTAATTTACTAGTGCCGATCGTTGCTCATGTAATTACCAATATGATTTCTAGCTTTTTATGGAAGCTCGGTCAATCTTAATTAAGAGGATGTTTGAAAAGTAGTCTGCTGTCATTTTCATCACATTATTACCCCCCTTAGTCCCCCCGATGGATTGGGGGGAAATAAAAGAAATCTAGTTCCCACCCCTTGATTAACCCTTGGGGTAGTGCAGGGATATCAGTAATAGGGTTCCGCCATTTTTTCAGAGCTTAGTTCGTGACAATCAAGTTAATGAAACGCACCGTTAGCATCCCAGTCAACTTGCCATCTGAAAGATTTCTACCACTGATGAACCAGTGTGCAGAAATTTTTAACACACACGTTGACTGGGCAATTGCAAACAAGACTTACAACAAAAACAAGGCACACAAGGAACTGTATCACTCGTTAAGAGTGCAGTAGCATGAAGTGCCTTCTGCTTTGCTGCAAACAATCAGAGACAATGCGCTCGAAGCAATCAAAGCCACTAAATTTAAAAGTTTTCCCAAAAAGAAACCGACATCAGGGCTTAGATATGACAAGCGCACAATGACGCTTAGGGGAAAACAATTAACTCTCTCGTGTATTGGCAAGCGAGTTAATTTAATTCTCGATGTCCCTGACTATTTCAAAGAAGTTTTTGAAACTTGGGAATTTGGCAGTGCAACTGTTACCTATACCGAACAAACCAAGCAATTCTGGGTAAGATTGGTATTTGAGACAGAAACACCACAACAAATAGAAGGACAAATTCAAGGAATTGACAGAGGTTTGTATCATCAAGTTGTCACCAGTGATGGTCAATTCTTTAGTTATTCTAAAATCCGCTCCGTGCAAAGACGTTATTTACATAATCGTCGTCATCTCCAACAAAAAGGCACTCGCAGTGCTAAACGTCGCTTGAAAGCGATGTCTGGTCGCGAGAAGCGGTTCATGAAGGATACGAATCATTGTGTGAGTAAAAAGCTAGCCAACCAACCAGGGATAGCGGTTTTTGTGCTTGAGGACTTGTTCAGTATTCGCACTCAACTCAGGGGCAAGAAGATGAATAAATGGTTGGGCAGCTGGGCGTTCTATCAGCAAGAGCAGTTCTTGGCTTATAAGGCAGAAGTTTTGGGAAAACGAGTGGTACATCAAGATCCTCGTTACACCTCCCAAAAGTACAATATTTGTAAGCATATCAAAAGAACAAATCGGTATAAGTCTAGGTTCCACTGTAGAAATTGGGGACACCAGACTCATGCCGATTTAAATGCTGCTAAAAATGTCCGAGACGACTATATTCTCTCCTCTACCTTCGGGACGGAGGAGCAGGCGTCAGTCAATGCGCCATATGTTTCAGTCAAGTTTCTCGGCTAGTTACAAGCGCCATCCCCTCGTGGGTGGCACCGTTGACCCCTATCCATATGATATGCCTTATGAAGAAGTAGAAAGCATTTTTAAATCAAAGTTAAATCAAAGCGAGCCATAAAGTATTGGCGCTAGAGCGATCGCATCTGGTAGAATCCGATGTTCCTGTACTTGAATCCTAGCATGAAGCGTTTCAGGAGTATCATCAGGCAACACGGGTACAGCAGCTTGCATAATAATTGGTCCGCTATCCATCTCCAAACATATGAGATGCACCGTACAACCAGCAATCTTCACTCCTGCTGCAAGTGCTGCTTCAACAGCATGCGATCCCTTAAAACTCGGCAACAAGCTTGGATGAATATTCAGAATTCGATTGGGGAAAGCGTCTATTAACACAGAAGTTACCAATCGCATCCAACCTGCCATGACAACCCATTCCACACCATATTCGCGCAAAGTTTGCACGATTCGTCCATCTAAATCTTGACGGCGTTTGTAGTTTCGATGGTTGAGAAGAACTGCAGGTACACCCCACTTTGCCGCCCTTACCGCAGCATAAGCATCCGGGTTATTATAAATCAAAACTTTAATTTCAGCAGATAAGCGCCCATCATCAATATCTCGAGCAATAGCTTCAAAATTACTGCCATTTCCCGAAGCCATAATTCCCAATTTTAAAGTGCCATCTTTCCATTTGTAACTAGAAATGCTTGGGGAAATCAAGCTGACATCCATTGTATCAGTTATAGAATTGTGACCCATAAAATCTGTAGAGCGGCTAATTTGCTCTACATTATCTTACATTAAGTTAGTTGTTAGTTGTTAGTTGTTATTAGACCACTATCTACTAACGACCAACCACCAACCACTATCTACTAACCATTTCTCTTACTGCTTCTCCTTTTTGTTCCAAAGTACGTAGGGTATTTAAAGATAGAAACCCAAAACCAACTTTAGAAGCAATATCTAGCAGCGTATAAAACATTGCCTCAGAACCTTGACCAAAGGCTCTAAATCCTTCTGGACTGAGAATCCATACAATTGGATAAAGCGTCCACAATACCAAATGGACTGTTATGAGCTTGCGAAAAGCTGACTTCGCTCTCGGATGTAGGCGTTCAGCTTCAACTCGATACGGTTGTGCAAGCATATAAACAATTGCTAGATATGCAGCACAACTCACTACATACCAGATGTAGCTCATGGGCTTGGGTGTGACTGTAGCGACAAAGCCAGTAGCTAGCATATAAGCATTTGCTCCTAGCAAGCTACCTGTGATAGGTAAACTCGTTCTTCCCAGAAAAGTTAAATCCAGTAGTAAAAGGGGCGTTGAAAAAAACCAAGTTAGGAATCGTACCCAGTAGGTAGGGCGATCGTTAATAATATTAACCCCCAAACCCAATGCCATTGCTAGATAAAGTCCAGACGCAATTAAGCAAATAAAAAAATTGAGCGTGTACAAGATTTTCCATCGTTCATTTTTGGCATTGTGTGCGCCAAATCCAAAAAAGGCGCTTCCCAGTGCCATACTAATAACACCAATCCAAAGCCAAGTTTGAGTCATGTAAAGTCTCTATCTTAATAAATAAGTATTTTTACGAACGTGTCTGAAATTATGTCAAATTTCTTAAAATAAAAAATACCTCTAATTGCAGATTTTAATCAATTCCATATATAGATTTAAATACAACTAAACACTATCCAAAGATAGATTATGTTTATTAACTACATCTCATTAATGTTAATAAATCTTGTGGCAGGATTATTTCTCCTTGCTAGTTACGTTTACTATGGTTTAGACAATAGCGATCGCAAACGTTGGGTTCCTGGCTTTGGGATAACAGGAGCAATTGCACTTTTGACTGGTTTACACATGACTTTTACATGGCCAATTAGAGGGAGTTTCAATATTGCCTATGGTGAAACAACAATTTTATTTGGAATTTTGTTTATTGCGACTTCCATAGCTTTAGCCCAAGGATGGGATTTAATGACAATTGCTGTTTACGGATTTTTTGCTGGGCTTGCTGCTCTTGTGATTGGTGTACGTATTATTAATCTCGATATAACAAAACGTCCCCTGCTCACAGGAATTGGATTTATCCTAACAGGATTAGGTGGAATTTTTGCTTCCCCAACACTATATTTCCGTACTAATCGAACTCTCCGATTAGTTGGCACGATTGTTCTTGTAGCAGCAGCTTGCATTTTTGCTTTAACAGGATATTTAACTTATTGGGGTCATATAGCTGACTACTCAAACTGGCAACCATTACCTATGAGAACGCCTTAGTTTTCAGCCACTATAAGGCAAAACCGGGTTATGCACTACAATGCCTATCCTACAGTACTTAGATTTTTCACAAATCAGATACGATTGCTATATGTATATGCTGGGAAGTCAATAATGCAAACACTGTCAATTAACAATAACCAACGGCTGCAACTTGCACCTCTTGCAGTTCCATCTCGTCTTCTGTTGGGACCGGGACCATCTAATGCCCATCCTGCAGTTCTTGAGGCAATGAACACTTCCCCATTGGGACACCTCGATCCTGCTTTTTTAGGGCTGATGGATGAAATTCAATCACTCTTGCGCTATGTATGGCAAACGGAAAATCCTATGACGATCGCAGTTTCGGGTACGGGATCTGCTGCAATGGAAGCAACGATCGCTAACACTGTAGAACCCGGTGATGTTGTCTTAGTCGGTGTCATGGGATACTTTGGCAATCGTCTCGTAGATATGGCGGGGCGATATGGTGCAGATGTAAGAAGCATTACAAAATCTTGGGGACAAGTGTTTACTCTGGATGAATTGCGGAGTGCTTTGGAAACCCATCGTCCGAGTTTGTTAGCTTTGGTTCATGCGGAAACTTCTACAGGCGCACGTCAACCTTTGGAAGGTGTTAGCGATTTGTGTCGAGAATTTGGGTGTCTGCTACTGATAGATACAGTTACGAGTTTGGGAGGCGTTCCTATATTTTTAGATGAATGGGGAGTTGACTTGGCTTACAGTTGCAGCCAGAAAGGTTTGGGTTGTCCGCCAGGGGCTTCGCCATTTACAATGAGTCCTCGTGCAGTTGAGAAATTGCAAAAGCGTCCGAATAAGGTGGCGAACTGGTACTTGGATATGACTTTGCTGAACAAGTACTGGGGTCAAGAACGGGTTTATCACCATACTGCTCCCATTAATTTGTATTATGCTTTGCGTGAAGCATTGCGCCTAGTAGCAGAAGAGGGATTGGAAAACTGTTGGCAGCGCCATCAAAAGAATGTAGAATATCTCTGGGCAAGATTAGAAGATTTGGGGCTAAGTTTACACGTTGAGCGAGAGTTTCGTCTTCCTACGCTGACGACAGTTCGCATTCCAGAAGGAGTTGATGGTAAAGCGATCGCACGGCAGTTACTGAACGAGCATAATATTGAAATTGGGGGAGGATTGGGCGAACTAGCAGGTAAAGTTTGGCGCGTTGGGCTTATGGGTTTTAATAGCCGTCAAGAAAGTGTTGATAAATTTGTAGATGCATTAGAGAAAGTAGGAATAAAAGGTTAGGGGGAATTAAGACAGCGTAGGTTGGGTTGAGGAACGAAACCCAACTAAAATAAAGATTGTGCGGGCTTCTAGCCCGCACCACAACAAATTTTGAGTAAACATTAATTTATTCCCCTTATACAAATCAATTTTGTGTTGCTTGCGAATTGCTCGAAGAACGTGAACTTCGATGAGATTAGTAAATGAAAGAAGTCGTGGTCTGCGATTGTGAATTGGAATCAAGGGCTTGAAGAAATTAGATCCCGAAGTAATCCGGTAACGCCGCCCCACTGTCCATGCTCGAATTGTACCTCTTGGAATGCGTAAGTAGCGAGCAGCATCACTGATGGAATAACTTGGGATGTCTCTAGGATCTATTCCTCCATAAATATTTGTCATAAGCGCACCTGCCAAAAGGGGGTATTCTTATTATTAAACATATTTCCGCCATCGCTCTCTTACATAAAATGCAACGCTCTCAACGTCAAGAAAATCCCAATAATTACGAAAAATATTTTCAAAACCACCTCTTAAATGCACGTACATGGGTAGGTCAACCGTTTTAATTCTCCCGCAAATGGAGGAGTTAGGGTAAACTTTAACAGCGATACCAAGTTAAAGCAATGGGGAGCGCTGTTGACAAACTCGCTAAAATAAAGTGTATTTGTATTACTTGTAAGACGTATGCAACAAAGAGTAGGAGTAGTTGGCTTTACAATCGACGGAGAAACCTCTAAGGACTTGGACGATGCAATTTGGATCGAGCAACAAAACGAAGGGATACTGCTGTCTATCCATATCGCCGATGTAGCCGCCTACGTGAAGAAAGATAGCTACATCGATCGCAACGCTCAGAATAGAATAGAAACGAGATATAGAGCTAGTAGGGTGAGTCCCATGCTGCCCAAGCAGCTAGCAGAAAATGACCTCAGCTTGTTGGAAAAGCAAACACGAGATACCGTGACAGTACAAGTTCGCTTGTCACAGAGCGCGGAAATTTTAGAAACTAGAATTTTTGAATCGGAACTTTGTAGTCTAAGGAGATTTTCTTACGCTGAAGCAGATGCTGCTTTGAAAAATCGGGAAGACGATTTCCACTCTGCTTTAAAACTTTGTCAACTGATAGCCAAAAAACTAAACATTCGCCGTCAAGAACAAGGTGCGATCGCTATCTCATTAAGCGATAATTTACTAGTCACTGAAGATGGGCGTTTGCTCGCGGTTGAGTATAAAAGCCAGCAAATTATCTCCGAATTTATGATTCTTTGTAATTTTGTGGTAGCCAACACCATGGCGAACGCAGGAATCAACATCGTGTATAGAAATCATTCAGCTAAGGAGATCGCACCCGATCGCAAGCGCATCTTAGAATCAATATCGGTTGTGGCTTCTATGGGCTACATTCAGTCATTGCTAATTAATTGGATGAACAAAGCTGAATATAGTCCTACTTTAACAGGACATTTTGCTTTGTCAACACCAGCTTATTGTCATTTCACATCTCCCATTAGACGGTACGTCGATCTAGTCAACCATAGAATTCTCAAAGCTTGGTTGAACGGACAAAAACTGCCCTATACTAAAGCAGAACTTCAAGAAATTTCGATTAAAGCAACTGAATATCGACAGAGTTTACAAGAAAATGCTGATGATTATTTCTCAGGAGAAAAGAAAAAACAGTATGAGAAAATTCTTGTGTCTAATGAGTTTAAAGAACTCCCTCCAAAAGAGTTTTCTCGCATAGTTAAATATACTGCCAAGCAGAACAATGTTGAAAATATAGTTGATGAAATAAAACGCAGAGCGCAAGAAAAAATACTACAACCTCCAGATTTTACATACCTTCTATTTTATGCTCGAGATAATAATGTCCATAAAATAATTTGTTCGGCTTTAAACGAAACTCCTAACGTAGCAGTTTCAGCACTGACTATACAGTGTCAAAAGGTTGAAAACTGGAAGATAGAAGATTCTATTATTGATGAAGGTACGGAATTTTGTACTTGGTTTGTTATCAGTATTGATGGTGCGGCACTAACAACAAAAAAAGGTGCAACAGATCTCTGGAAAGCAAATAGCCATAATAAAGCAGCAGTTCTCTGGATTGAGGAATATCTTTGTGGTAATTTGGTTCATCCCGACGAACGAGAATTACCTCATAAGGTTGAAAGCAAGCACCTATCAGCAGCGCCTCGAACTATGCAAGAACTGACCCCAAAAGAGTTTAGCCGCGAGGTAAAGCGTGTTATCGAACTGAATACGGTTGAAAGCATAATTGATGAAATTGAACGGCGAGGAAAACAAGAACTTTTGCAAGCCTCAGATTTTACTTATCTTTTATTTCACAGCAGGGATTCTAAGGTACATGAGGTAACTTTATCGGCTTTAACCAAAGTGCCTTACATGGCAGTCTCGGCATTAATGATGCAAACTCAAATTAATACGAATTGGAAGATAAAGAACTCAATTCTTGATGAAGGCAAAGAATTCTGTACGTGGTTTGTCGTTGCGGTTGATGGTTCGATGCTGACAACAAGAGAGTGTGCGATCGCCCCAGGAAAAGCAGCGAGTCGCAACCAAGCAGCCGTTCTTTGGGTTCGAGACTATCTTCGTGGTTGCTTAGTAAATCCTAGTGAAAGAGAGTTACCCGTCAAAGTAAAAACTGAAGTTCAAAAACCCATTGTTATAGATACTGTTGACTTAAGCGCTCCCGATCTCAATTTCGTTGGACTTCTGCAAGAACTGGTTATCAAACTCAAGCAACAAGAACCAAAATATACCTTTACTCAGCTAGGAGGCGGGGGTTTTCGGTGTCGCTGTCGCATTGAATTGTTTGAGGAAGAAATTCTCGCTGTAGCTGATTATCCTAACAAGAAAACAGCCAAACAACTTGCTGCTAAAGAGGCTTACACTCAAGGGATAAAAGTTTTGGAATCCGTGCCGAATTTAGTTTTTAGCGAAACCAGTTGATTAAACATTGCCCTTAAGCGTATTAGAGTTGCTATGATGACTATGCGATCGTTACGTACTGCGTACTGCATAGTCGCAAGTCAATCAAATTCAGGTGGCCACAAGTCTGATACTACTAATTCCCATCCCGGCAATAAGTCTGGTAGCGTCAAGCGATCGCTATCCCTTAAAACTATAGGGTTTTGACCGAGCCGATAAACAGTAACGGTTCGCTCGTCGGGGTTGCTCGAGACACCGACAGTACTTCCCAGTTCTAGAAAAAGTTGAATTTTTTCTACCAAAACCTTAACGCGGTCAGTTTTAGATTTCACTTCAACTGTTAGGTCTGGAACCATCTGTACAAAATCGCGCTTAGTCTTTTTTAAGCGTTCGGCTTTGACAAAAGACACGTCAGGATCTCGCAAATCTCTACTCAAAGATGGGTCTGTAGTCGGCAGAATAAATCCAGCACTGGAGCCTGTTACTCTTCCTAGTTTGCGAGGACGTACCCAATTGGCAAGCTGTCGTGCAAACTCCAAGCCAACTTCTTCTGATTCGTAATCCGATGGACGCATAACGACAATACTCCCATCCACCAGTTCCATTTGCCAATCTGGGTGTTCTGTTTGTAATTCTTGTAAATCCGTAACGGTGAACATAATGCTCGCGAGCGCTTTTTCTTTTTAATTTTAGCTGAGTGTCATTACTCGTTTCTTCCCAGTAACGCAACAATCAATCAAATTCAGGAGGCCACAAGTCCGATACTACCAATTCCCATCCTGGTAACAAGTCTGGTAGCGTCAAGCGATCGCTATCCCTTAAAACTGTGGGGCTTTGACCAAGCCGATAAACTGTAACAGTTCGCTCATCGGGGTCAATTAGGATACCGACAGTACTCCCTAGTTCTAGGAAAAGTTGAATTTTTTCTACTAAAACCTTAACGCGATCGGTTTTAGATTTCACTTCAACTGTTAGGTCTGGAACCAGCTGTACAAAATCCCGCTTAGTCTTTTTTAAGCGATCGGCTTTGACAAAAGATACATCAGGAGCGCGTAAATCTCTACTCACAGATGGGTCTGTACTTGGCAGAATAAATCCAGCAGAAGAACCCGTGACTCTTCCTAGTTTGCGAGGCTTAACCCAATTGCGAAGTTGAGCAGCAAGCTCAGTACCAATTTCTTCTGATTCGTAATCTGATGGACCCATAACAACAATACTCCCATCCACCAGTTCCATTTGCCAATCTGGGTGTTCTGTTTGTAATTCTTGTAAATCCGCAACAGTAAACATAATGGTCGCGATCGCTTTTCTTTATTTTAGCTGAGTCTGCTTAGTCAACGCGATCCGGTGTTAATGAGTGGTGAATTTCCTCTGCTATGCATCCAGCAGAAGGGTAATAAAATTGTTAAGCGCTTTGCTTTACTTCTACAGTGACCCGGTTTTGCTCTATCCACTGCTGGTAAGCTTGCTCGTCACCACCGAACGAGTCAATCGATACTTGACGTTCTGGCATCGGTTTAAGTGGTGCGTTGATGGGTGAGTACTTACAATGACAAATGACTATGATGTCAAATTCACCTATGGGAACGTCAGGGGTGTAGGTTTCCACTTTTGTGACTTCCCAATCACCTTTTCGATAATGAGTGCTGTAGCCGTGCTGTTTTGGATCGTGAAGCGTATCAACTCTGAGAAACTCCGCCGGACGATATCCCACTTTTGGTATTGGTTTATTCGAGCAATCGTAATGTTCGGTTAAAATTCTGGTCAAAGATTGTGTATGCTCTAGTTTACGGTTTTCCCAACCCGTTTGATTTGCTTCGGCGCGAAAAATAATATATTTACGCATTTTGCTCCTTGTCAGTGTCATAGAAATTAATAGTTGCCCTCTGACAAGTGTCGATTGCCAAATTATTTGACTACTTGACAAATTAATATCATTTAAAGCTAGCAGTCGGATTTGAACCGACAACCTTCCACTGATGCTCTAATTTTTATAAACGTCTCTTCGGTGTCCGACACGCACCACAGTTACCAGTAGTACGTTGTCTTGGATTTGATAAATAATCCGGTAGTCACCCGCACGCGCACGATACAGTTCAGAGTTAGTCAGTTTTTTTACACCGTCCAAGCGAGGGTTGAGAGCTAATTCGTTTAGACGCGCTCCTATTCGCTCTTGTACGTCTCGTGGTAGTTTTCTGATTTGTTTGGCTGCTGCTGGCTTAATTTCTATGCTATAAGTCACGCCAATCCCAGCTCTTTTTTTAACTCAGTCCAAGGAATGCTACCGAATTCAGCTAATGCTGCATGAGACTCTCGCAGATCTTCTTCATCCTCCTCCTGCTTGCGTTTTTTGATGAGGTGTAATACCTCTTCCAATGTCTCTGGAGCTATATCTTCCATCTCTTTGATGATTTCTTGGCGTAGTTCTTTGTCGGTCATAGTGAGTGCCTATGTTTTTCTAAGCTTAAATTGATTATATGCAATATGCTAAAGTAGCATAAAACTCTTCAAAGCATAGCTGCCACCTGCCCTCTGCCCTCTGCCTCTCCCAAAGCCAGCAGTCGGATTTGAACCGACGACCTTCCGATTACAAGTCGGATGCACTACCACTGTGCTATGCTGGCACTTTTACACCTTTGACAATAACACTATGTTTATTGATTTCAGGCATTGCACTAGTCAAACAATATAGCATATATCTTCTTGTTATGCAAGCGATCGCTGCAAAATATATTTCTCCCAATTTTTTTGGACAAGACCAGGGTAAAAGATCGACAATAAAAAATTGTTCGATCGCACATCAACAAGCATGGCAGGGTTGAAAGGACGAGATTTATTAAGTTTGGCAAACTTCAGTCCCACGGAAGTTCAAGAACTTTTGCAAATGGCAAGCCAGCTCAAGTCGCAACAGTTGAGATTGAGATGCAATAAAGTCTTGGGTTTGCTGTTCTCCAAAGCATCTACTCGAACGAGAGTCAGTTTCACTGTAGCAATGTACCAACTTGGCGGACAGGTAATCGATCTAAATCCCAATGTTACGCAAGTGAGTCGTGGAGAACCCGTGCAAGATACGGCACGAGTTTTAGATAGATATCTAGATATTTTGGCAATTCGCACCTTTGAGCAGCAAGAATTAGAAATTTTTGCTAACTATACCAAAATTCCCGTCATTAATGCCCTCACCGATTTGGAGCATCCCTGTCAGGTATTGGCCGATCTAATGACAGTTCAAGAATGTTTTGGCTCCTGCACGGGTTTAACCTTAACCTATGTTGGAGACGGGAATAATGTGGCAAATTCTTTGTTACTGGGTTGTGCTTTGGTAGGAATGAATGTGAGAGTTGCCACACCCAATGGATACGAACCAAATGCTGCAATTCTAGAAACAGCACGCTCAATTGCAAGTGGAAAAACAGAGGTAATCCTAACTCATGACCCCGAAGCAGCAACAAAAGGTGCTCATGCCATTTACACCGATGTTTGGGCAAGTATGGGACAAGAAGAAGAAGCAGATGACCGAAAGCAAGTTTTTCGACCTTACCAAGTGAACGATCGCCTATTAAGTCTTGCCGATCCCAAGGCAATTGTTTTACACTGTTTACCAGCACATCGTGGTGAAGAAATCACTGATGAAGTCATGGAAGGTTCCCAATCGCAAATTTGGAACCAGGCAGAAAATCGAATGCACGTCCAAAAAGCTTTACTTGCAAGTCTTTTAGGAGCAGAAAAAATCTAAGAAAAAAGTTAGGAGTTTGTGAGTGAGAGGTTGTAAAATTTAAATTGTGAGTATTTTTCCTCTCTCTTCACTCCTCTGTTCCCACCCAATTACAAAGTTTTTTCAGAAAAATTAGTAAAAGATAGTGCATAAAGATGTTTTTTGTAGTACTAATGTTCTAGGAACATTTGTATTTTCCTGTCAAAAAAATTATGGAACGTCTCACAGAAGCTCAAAGAGAACTTTACGAATGGCTGGCAGAATATATACGCTTGCACCAGCATTCACCTTCTATCCGACAAATGATGCAGGCAATGAATTTAAAATCCCCTGCACCAATTCAAAGTCGCTTAGAGCATTTACGTACCAAAGGGTACATTGAATGGAATGAAGGGAAAGCGCGAACAATTAGAATTTTGCGACCAATAAAACTAGGTGTCCCGATTTTGGGTGAAATTGCAGCAGGGGGTTTGATCGAACCAGTTACGGAAGCGGAAGAGTATATAGACCTCACGAGTATGACGTTACCTGCGAAAACTTATGCTTTGCGGGTAACGGGTGACAGTATGATTGAGGACTCTATCGTTGATGGAGATTTAGTCTTTTTGCGTCCCGTACCAGAACCAGATCATCTCAAAGATGGCACTATCGTTGCTGCTAGAGTTGACGGATTTGGCGCGACTTTAAAACGATTCTATCGTGACGGCGATCGCGTCACCCTCAAAGCAGCAAATCCCAAATACGATCCCATTGAGGTAAACGCCTTTCAAGTACAAGTGCAAGGTTCCCTAGTCGCCATCTGGCGCAATTACAACTAAATCATAGGGAATGGGGAATGGGGAATGGGGAGTAGGGAGTGGGGACATTTTCCCTATTTCCCTACTCCCCACTCACCACTCACTACTGGCCAATACAATATGTACTTGTTAAAAAAACGAATTTCACAACCGCCAACTTCCTACACAGCAGAAGTGGCAAATTTAGCGACATATCTCCTCAAGCCACCATTCGTAGGCGAAAACAAAAGTAAATATCAAATACAGCAGCCATCATTACCTGGATGCCCTAAAATGCCGATATCCATCCAATTACGGGGATATCAGCGACAGGCGATTGACAATTGGTTTGCCAACAACGGCAGAGGAACCTTGAAAATGGCAACTGGTAGTGGAAAGACAATCGTTGCACTTGCCATTGTTTGCGAACTCTACAAGCAAATAAACCTGCAAGCCGTGTTAGTTGTCTGCCCATACCGCCATCTTGTCACTCAATGGGCGCGAGAATGTGAAAAATTTAATTTGCAGCCCATCCTCGCCTTTGAGAATGTACGCAATTGGCAGAGTCAACTCTCCACGCAACTCTACAACGTTCGTTCTGGTTCTCAACCCTTTTTGACAATTATTACTAGTAACTCTACCCTAATTAACGATGGTTTTCAATCTCAGGTCAAGTACTTTCCCGAAAAAACTTTGATTGTCGGAGATGAAGCACATAACCTCGGCGCACCTAGATTAGAAGAAAGTTTACCCCGACGCCTTGGGTTGCGGCTCGCTTTGTCTGCTACACCAGAGAGATATTTTGATGAAGATGGAACCCAATCTATATTTGGATACTTTGGTCCTGTTCTGCAACCAGAGTTTACCTTGAGAGATGCGATCGCGCAAGGTGCTCTAGTCCATTACCTCTATTACCCCGTACTTGTAGAATTAACAGAAACAGAAAGCCGTGCATACGCTAAGCTAACGCAAAAAATTGGACGAGCACTCCTGTACCGAGAACGAGACAATATTGCACCCGGAAATTTTGAAGACAATGAAGACTTAAAACCCTTGTTAATGCAAAGAGCAAGATTAATAGGTGCAGCCGAAAACAAGTTACACGCTTTGCGCGAACTGATGCAAAATCGTCGAGACACCACCCATACCCTCTTTTATTGCAGCGATGGTTCGCTTGATGTAACTCAGCGTTCCGATCTACATCAAGTGAAAGCCGTCGCCAAAATATTAGGAACGGAGTTAGGTTACAGAATAAGTACTTATACTGCCCAAACACTATTAGCAGAAAGAGAAGTTTTGCGCCGCCAATTCGAGAGTGGAGAATTACAAGGTTTAGTCGCCATTCGCTGTTTAGATGAAGGAGTCGATATTCCGGCTATTCAAACTGCTGTGATTTTGGCAAGTTCTGGCAATCCCCGCCAGTTTATTCAAAGACGCGGACGAGTTTTACGCCCACATCCAGGGAAAGAACGCGCAACCATATTTGACATGATAGTTTTACCACCAGATTTAGATAGGAATACACTAGAAGTTGAGCGGAACTTGTTGCGGAAAGAATTACTGAGATTTGTGGAATTTGCCGACCTAGCCGATAATGCAGGTGAAGCCAGGATGAAGTTGCTTGCTCTACAAAAGCGTTACAGTTTATTGGATATATGATCTGATTTGATGGGAACATTAACTGAAGCTTTAGAAAGAATTATAAATTGGCAGCAAGAGCATCAGCCAGAGTATGCTGCTTCCTTTCAGCCTGGGTTAAAAGTTGATGAAATTCAAGTAGAAGAATTGGGATTTAAATTACCCAAGGAAATTTATGAGCTTTACCAATGGCGAAATGGAACAGAACAAGATGCTAAGGCGTTATGCTTTCCTTCTCTGCAGTTTTTACCTCTTTCTAGAGCTATTGAATGCAGTCAAGGATGTAACGAATATATTGAAAGTAGAAAACAATTTGTAACAGAGAAAAGTGAATGGTATGAAATCAGCCCTCTGTTTGTATTTATAGAAAACAATTGTAACTTCTGTGGTCTTCCTCTTATTGACCCTCAAAGATAAAAATTACCAGTAGTTGTTTTACTTGAAGCATCCATGTCGAAGATTTTTTATACAAGTCTAACTGACATGATGTTGACACTAGCAGAGTGCTATGAAACAGGAGCCTATTACTTAAATAGAAATGGATACATTTGCGAAGATGAATGCAAAGCTGCTTCAGTATTACGTAAATATAATGCCGCTCTTGGCGAAAGAGCGCTTTTGGCTTGTCAATCTTTACTTCTACAACCACTAGACTTTTCCAATAGTAGTTTAATTGGACAAGTTGCTGAAGCCACAATAGCGATCGCTAGATTTAAAGATCCAAGAAGTGTTAATTTATTGCTAGAAGCCTCACAAAATTTAAGTAGAGTAAAAGGTCTTTGTAGAGATGGAGTTTACTCTTGGGTACTAAAAGCTTTAGGTAAAATGTGTAATTTTAGGGCATTACCACCAATAACTAATGCCTTGCAAGATGATTCTCCACTTATTAGGAAAGAAGCTCAAAACGCTTTGTTAGAACTAAAGAAATGTAATGAGAAGTTATGGCTATAAAAATAAATATAATCGAAGATTGGAGATTGTGAATCGAAAACTTTGGAGGGTTAGCAGGCGCAAGGATTAAAAAATTTTGAGGAGATAAGGATGGGTGTATTGATAAAATTGGAAAGTTTCTTTGGTGCGGGACTATTGTATAACATTGAATATATTTCAAAACAAACCTTATTTTTGACTAAAATATTGCTTGCCCTCTTAATTTTGCAATCGGTAACGCCTACTTCTTTTAGTGTAGAATAGCTTTAAAGCTAAAAGTTGATGAATTTTAATGGCTAAGACAATTCCGGCAATTTACGAAAATGGAGTGTTACGTCCCTTAACTCCAGTAAATTTTTCTGACCACCAAACTGTTTGGTTGCAAGTGTTACCCGATCGAAACATGACTGAACTTATGCCTTTGCTTAGACCTTTTTATGAGTCTGGTTTACTTACACCTCCCACCCCCTCTGATGCAGAACCGATTTCTGACGATGATTTGGCAGCAATGGTACAGTCCATTCATGTTACGGGTCAACCACTTTCAGAAACAATCATTGAGGATCGAGGTGAGTGGTAAAAGCATATTTTTTAGACAGTAGTGCTTTGCTTAAACGGTATGTTTCAGAAACAGGAACCGCTTGGATTCAGTTCTTAACGGCTCAGTCGAGTGGTAATTTGCTGATTATTGCCCGAATTACCTGGGTTGAAATTTTGAGTGCATTGGCTCGTCGCCAACGCGAGGGTAGCCTTTCTAGCAATCAGGTTAGCCAAATTTTGCAAGCATTTCGTTACCACTTTGATACTCAGTATCAAAAAGTTGAATTACTGCCAACAGTGACTCAAATGGCAGGAGAACTTGTCACTCGTCATCCCCTCAGAGCTTATGATGCCGTTCAACTTGCTTCTGCATTGTGCATTTTGCCTCAATTCTCTCAAGCAAATACTATGACATTCACTTTTCTCACTGCTGATGAGCGTTTGCTTGCAGTTGCTCAAATCGAAAACCTCATCACTGATAATCCCAATGACCATCCTTAACTTTGTATGGGAGCAACAAGTAAGTTTTGTTAGTGTTTTTAAAGATATGCGCTTTTACTGATGAAAACGACTTAACAAACAGTTAATATATACAAACGATTTTGTTTTGCAAGCAACAGGGTGGAGTGTAGATGTAATCGTTCAGAAACGATTGTTGAGTTGATAGAGATAGGATTAGCAGTTACCTTCAAGCAACAATCTCGGTCTGTAAGTTTTACAGTGCAAGACACTAACAAATTGCCATCGCAAGCCCATCAAGAGTTCCGCACCTGCAATTTTCATTGCTTCGTGAAAGTCTCGTTATAGTACTAGAGCGCTGATACATTAATCAAATTTGGGTGTAAAAAACCCAGTTTCTGTTCCTGGAAGTACTAGTTTTTCGTTGTCCCAACTTAAAGAAACTGTTCCTTATGGAGGGAAAGCCGCATACAGGACTAGACTCACCGCAACGCACTGCTCTCTGCACGGAATTGATACCAAAAAACCACTCTTGTAATTAACGGCAGAAGACAGTATGACTGAGTTTACAGTATTATTCTTGCAAACCAGATTCGCGAAACGCTTTTGATAGTTCATCATCAAGCCCTAATCTTTGTCCCCACAGGCGTAAATACTCAAAATCTAAATGTTCCGCTTGAACTTTGAGAACCCCCAAAACATCACGCCACTGACGATCCGATTGGCTAAATCCCATCCGATACCACCGCAGCTTTTGCAAGATAATATCTTCAGCCGAATAAATATAAATCGACTGCCCGAATTGTCCGGGTAATCGATAGATTTGACGGCGACGCAGTTTTGATTGCGAAAACGCATCGTCGCCTAGAACAAAAAAGTCTGCCTTTTCTGTAGTTTCAAGATGAATAGCATTAAACGAGGCTTTACGCTCAACAGCATCGGTTACCGCATCAATACTGAGATAAAACTCACCTGTCATGGCTGCAATCAGCAATTCGATTTGGGATGAGTGAAGATCGACAACCAAATCCAAATCCAAAGTTGCACGAGGTTCTCCTAACAGCGAACTGGCTACAGACCCCCCCACTAAATATGGAATATCCAGTCCTTCTAAAATTTCAGCAAGTTTTAATGCCAACCAAACTGCATCTTCCATCACCGTTTCAATTCCTACAATATCCTCAAACTTCCCCCAATAATCCTCGTTACAGAGCACCTGTATCCATTCAACACCAAATCGTCGCCGGATAAATTCCTGTCGCACTTGCTTCATTGTTAACAAGTACGAATGTTGATTCCAAATTCCTATTAAACTTAATTGCCAACATCGTTTGGTTGCATTGCGGACAAGCTTTGCTTTTTCCGTTGGAAGCATCTCGCGCCACCGCTGAATCAAAATTTGTTCCACATCGGGGCTTGTATCAGGAGATTGCGTTCGATATGAGAATGGCATTTGGTTAAGTGGAGTCTGAGCCATGAAGGTAAATTTGCAGGGTAAATCGTGACTATCAAAGCTTAACCAATTCATGAGGACAGGCGAGACGCCCATCCCACTCTTAGGGATTTTGAAGCTCAGATCCCCGCAGGGATCTGTCGATCGTTTTGCAGCACTCGGAGTAAGAGGAGGCGAATTGTGAGTTTTCCAAAAACTTTTTTAAAAGCCAAGCTTGGCTAACCTAAGATCGGTAAAGAGGTTCATCATTTTGAACCTTGAATTGTAGTTTACTGGTAGTGTGAGGTTTCCAGGAACAGAATTAAGTAATATATGGCACAGCGACAGTATCGTAACCCGCCTATAGAAGAAGCAGTCTGTGAGTTTCGCTTTGCTCCGGGTCTAGCATGGAATCTTACAGTACCAGGTTTATTTTATGAAAAAATCAAAGACTTTTACACGGGTGAACCACAACAGCAGCATTTAGTTGCGGCTGAACTCCAAACAATTCCTCAGCCTCAAAATTCCGAAATTACCGTAACGCAGAGAGTAACCAAACTACTGTTTCCGTCTGCAAATGCCACAAGATTGGTAGGCGTGGGACCTGATGTTCTAAGTATCCACATCCTTCGCCCTTATGAAGGATGGGACGAGTTTAGAGGAAGAATTTCTCAAGCATTCGACGTTTATTTAGAGGTCGTAAAACCTGTTGGAGTGAAGCGCACTGCTTTGCGATACATAAATCGAATAGTTATTCCGGAGAAACAGGACATTGATTTAAGTCAGTACTTCACCATATACCCTCAGGTTCCAGATGGGATTTCGACTCGGGTATCAGCATTCTTGAATCGGACTGAGTTAATCTATGAGGATCTTCCGATCGAGCTAGCATTAACCTTATCAGACACTTCAGACCCTACTGAGAAACCCGAATTTCTACTTGATTTAGAAATTTCGCAAGAATGGACAGATGACTCTTTAGCCCCTGAAGAAGCGCTTTCTAGCTTGAATGAATTAAAACAGAGGGAGGGGCAAGCCTTTGAAAGTTTGATTACCGATCGCACTAGGGAGTTATTCGATGCGGACTAAAACTTATCATTATTCGTATAGCGATCGCAAATTAGGGACAACACCGCTATTTAGTGAAAACGAGAAATTAACTAGAGACTCATTCCTGCAATCGCTGAAAGGCATACAAAGCACGTCAGTCCATAGATCGATAAATATTGACTTTTCTAGCAGAACCTTAACCGCGAAAAATTGGGCGGATAGACTTAAAGTCGTAAATTCCAGGTTTCAAAAGGCTATGGCTGTTCTTGAGGCTAAAAATTATGAACCTTCTCAAGCTTCGGAGCGACTCAATAATCCAGCAGTTCACAAAACTTACAAAAAAATTTCTAGCCTGGGAGCAGCGAATGAGACTTTTCTCTACGCAATAGAATGGCTAGATCGTCTGCGTGCAACTGCTTTAGACAAGCAAATGTGGTGGCATGAGCCACTGATAAATTTAGGTGTTGACTCGGAAATCGTCTTTGAATGGTGGTACGAGAATAAGAAAATAACTGTTTATATTCTAGGTAATACCGCAGAATACATTAAAGTATGGGGACGTGACATCGATAACGAAATGGAGGATGGTTTAGCAACATCATCCGTTGAAATTCTCAATCTCTGGAAATGGCTAGTTTCGTAGGGGTTGGCAGTGAATGATGTAGTTGCAGATGATGAGCTATTGTATCGGTGTGTTTTTCACGGTGCGGATCGCTATTACTACCTTGAGGAAAGCGGAGTACGACTTAGCTCGCAGGCATTTGCTGATAGAGGGCAAGCTCCCTCCGTAGATCGGGCAAAACTTTGCAATTATGACCCACAATGGACACAGAAAAACCCAAATGATGCTGTGGTGAGTTTAGTTGCTGGTGACATTCGGGTGATAGATGATATCGTTCAGAAAGACGCCAAAGGCAAGGAGCTTTGGACTTATAAAATTGATGTCTGTCCAAGACCGCTTGCGGACAATCCAGCCCACGCGCAAATTGAGCCATCTCCAGCATATCAGAATCGGAATACCTTCAGAAAAGTATCGGAAAAGCTAGCACGTCTGGCAACCGAGAGGATTGCCGAGCAAGGCTGGGAAATTGAGCCGTATGAATTACGGAACCTCAGCAGCTCTGACCATTAGGCAAACCTCGTCGCGATCGCTGCCTCTAATGTCACTAAGTACTGATGAAGCTTTTAAGCCTTCTGCCATCTGCTTCCTTACTTCTGCCTTACAACAGGCGCTCATCTTCAAATTTTGATAAAGAATAATTGCTCGCACTTTCACTGATGGTAAAGAGCTAACAAACAGTTAAAATATACAGACGACTTTGTTTTGAAAGCAACATGGCGAAAGAACTCAATATTGATTACGTTCAAGAACCAATTACCAGTGCAACACCAGAAGTGCGGCAAATTATTGAGCGTGTATGGCAACTGGAAAAAAGCCGACTCGATAAGAAAATTAACAGTCATATTAATGATGACATTTTGGCAATTGTGAAGGAAGTTGTCAGATGAAGCTGCTTTCCATTAAACTGTGTAACTTTCGCTCTTTTTATGGTAAAACTCCAGAAATTGTTCTCGCGGTTGGAGATCCTCGTAACACAACCGTCATTCACGGGAATAATGGTTCTGGAAAAACAAGCTTGCTGAATGCATTTACTTGGGTGCTCTATGAGAAATTTAGCGCCGCTTTTGCATCGTCCGAACAATTAGTCAATAAGCGTGCGATCGCTGAAGCAAAATCGGGTCAACCCATAGAGTGCTGGGTCGAGATAGCATGGGAACATGAAGGCATACGCTATCGAGTCAAACGAGAGTTTCGTGCCTATAAAAATGAAACTGATTTTGATACAGGCAAAACAGAATTATATTTACAATTTGCCAATGCTGATGGGATCTGGAATTTTCCCACCCAAAACCCAGAAGATATCATCAATCAAATTTTACCTGCCAGTTTACATCAATATTTCTTCTTCGATGGCGAACGGATTGAAAAGATAGTTCGTTCTGACAAAAAAGCAGAAATTGCCGAAGCCACCAAGATTTTTCTAGGAGTAGAAGTCATCAATCGTTCTATCAAACATTTAATCGAAGCTAAAAGAAGTTTAGAAAGCGAGTTAAAATCCATTGGCGATTTAGAAATCAAACAGTTATTAAAACAGCAAGAAAAAATAGAGAATGAACTAGATAATATTCATCAAAGACAATTAGAAATTCAACAAGAGCTAGAATATCAAGAAACTTTTAAAAAAGAGACAAGTGTTCGATTTAGAGAACTGAGTGCTGCTAAGGAATTAGAAGAAAGGCGTCAAGAATTAGAAAAGCAAAAATCATTCAATCAACAAAATCTTAGAGACTCTAGAGACACACTGAAAAAAATTATTTCCGCACGAGGTTACACCGTTTTACTTTCTGGAACTGCATTACAGTTTCAAGAAATTGTTCATGCTTTCAAAGAGAAAGGGGAATTAACCTCTGGGATTTCCAAAGAATTTGTCAACGACTTATTGATTTCTCAACAATGTATTTGCGGAACCAAGTTCCGAAAAGGTAGCCAAGGTTACGAGAATATAGAAAAATTGTTAGCGAGAGTCGGTTCCTCTGAGGTAGAAGAGACAGCGATTCGTATGTTGGCACAAGTCGATGGAATTGATAAGCAAGCAACTAGCTTTTGGGAAGAAGTCGATAGAGAGCAAGCAAGAATCAATCAACTCAGACAAACGATCTCTCAAATTGAAAATGAGTTAGACAATATTCAAGAAAGATTGAGAAAAGATGCCAATGAAGAAATTAGCAATTTACAAAAGCGATTGGATGAAATAGAAGAAAAAATCAGACATTTAATACTAGAGCAAGGGGCAAATCAGCAGAAAATTGCGAATTTTAAAACAGAGTTAGAAGTAGTAGTCAAGCAAGTAGCCAAGCAGAAATTGAACGAAGAAAAGCAAGTCCTGACACAACGACGCATTACGGCTACTCAAGATGCTATAGACAGGTTAACTTTAGTGAGAGAACGACAAGAGAAGCAGTTCCGATTTCAACTAGAAAAGCGGGTACAAGAAATTTTTAGCGAAATTTCCTTTACACCTTATATACCCAAAATCAGTGAGAAATACGAACTGACGTTAGTAGAGAACACTGCTGGTATAGAAATGCCGGTTGCTGCTTCAACAGGAGAAAATCAGATTTTAAGCTTATCGTTTATTGCCAGCATTATCGATAGGGTACGGGAATGGAGTGAAAAAAGAAAAATGCTGATGATTCCTGATAGCAGCGCCTTTCCAATTGTGATGGACTCACCTTTTGGAAGTTTAGATGTTATTTCTCGCAGACAAACTGCCAAGACAATTCCTAAATTGGCAAATCAGTTGATTGTATTAGTTACCAAGACACAGTGGCGAGGTGAAGTAGAAGAAGAAATGGCAGACAGAATCGGTAGAGAATATGTACTGACTTACTACTCTTCTAAACCTGACTGCGAACAAGATTATATTGAATTGGATGGGGAACGATATCCTTTAGTGAGACAAAGCCCCAACGAGTTTGAATATACAGAGATTTATGAAGTAGATCGTCGAGGATAAGCTTTAGATCCCCGACTTCGTAGAAGTTGTCATGTTACCAGATAAGTTAAAAACGTAAGAAATCATGGTCAATCGTAGTAAAACTGTATCCCAAAAAAAATTAGGATAGTTTAGAGCAATCTAGAGTTTGGTTAATTCCCAAACTCTAGATTACATTGCTCGTTTGAGCACTCCCCGAAGGGGTATTGTTTGCCTTGACACGGCTTAAGAGCTTATAAATGGATTACGGTTTTGCACTGTCGTGAGCAGCCATGTTCCTTCTCCGACGCTTGAAGCTGGCTAACTTCATTAAGTCCTGACTCTTAAGCGGACTAAAATCCTTGCGGTGAGACCAGTGCTGAAGGAGGGTCTCCCTCCGTAGGCAACTGGCGAACCCGAAGGGATAACGTAGAATTAACAATTCTACATTGAGTCTGGTGAAGTCAAAAACCGAATTACTTCGATTTCTTACGAATTACTCCGTATCACGAACTTCTCGGGAATCTGAGAATAATCCAAACCCAGCTCTCGTTCACCTCGTTCCCAGGCTCCGCCTGGGAATGCCTTCCCAGAGGCTCCGCCTCCCGCATTCAGCCTACCACACGAAGCAGTCCCGATGAAAAAATCTCATAACCAATCGTGAAAATCCCTCTTCCCTTTTCCCTTTTCCCTTTTCCCTAACCCCTGATTTCATACCCAACCTTTGGTAGAATCAATTAGCCCTGACCCCGACTTGAGAGATTCGCTGAAAGTCGCACTAGCCATGTGCTTCATTTGAATTGGCTCACCAGCATCTGCGGCTAGAAAAGCTGCATTTAAGGCAATGTTGCGGATGACAGCACCAGCAGCATTCAGCCGTGCTAGCTTTATAAAAACGGATTTGGTATCACACGTTGTAGATCCCCCCAACCCCCCTTAAAAAGGGGGGCTTTGTGTAAGTTCTATTTTTTTATTTAGAACTTGCTAACCCAAACCTAACTCTCGTTTCAGCAAGCTAATCGAATTAGAACCGATATAATTGTCGCCACAAATCAGTCTTGGCGGACGAATGATATCATCCATAGTAGATTGCAAGGCTGATTGGGCGGCTGCATAACTCACTTGATCTGTACTAAAAACCACTTGTGCTCTTTTGACCATTGCATGAAGTCTGTAAGTATCTTTTGGCTGTGCTGTCATAATCAATATTTCATCCCCCCTCAAACCGTGAAGAATCACTTCCATGGCAGTCAAAATTCCAGAACTCATGCTAACTATGCCAAGACAGCTATCTTTTGGGAGACCTTTAAATAAAGTGTACTCCTTGGCATAGTCATGGATGTCTAGGGGAATTACACGCACGGCTTTAGGTGCTGCAATTACTTCTACATCACCAATAAAATACCGACTTGTCACCACTGTAGCAGAGGAAGTTTGATCCAAAACAGCAGATAATTCTTCCATCGGTACTAACTGTACTGGTATTTTGAGGGCTTGTTCTAATTCATAGACCATCAGTTCTCCCGCACCAATGTCTCGCGATGGAACTGCAACTAACACTCGCGCACTACAGCGCAAGCGCCAATCAATTTCTGCTAAAAATAACTCCCGTGCTTGGCTCAGCGTACAACCTTGGGAGAGGAGTTCATCAAGGGCTTGCTGTACAACTGTGCTGGCTTGGGGATACTGTTTGAGGATTGGCGATTGCAGTTTACTACCGCCTTCATGTCCTTGGGCGCGGACATATATTCCAGAACCAGCAAGACTTTCTACCAATCCATCATCTTCTAACTGGCGGTAAACCTTGCTAATTGTATTACGATGTAGCCCCGTCTGCATTGCCAACGCCCGCGTGCTCGGTAATTTGTATCCAGGTGGATATTGCCGAGATGCGATCGCAAACCGAATTTGGTTAAACAGCTGGTTGGATGCGGGTATTTCACTGTCCGGTTGGATTCGGAATTGAAGCATCAACAATCTCTCCTGTGTGGTGGTGGTTACATAAAACCAGTTGCACTCTGCCAATCGTTAAATATAGTACTTATAAATTCAAACCGATTATTATAAATTTCTGGTGCAGTTGCTACTGGTGGTTGATAATTGATCGGGGATAGCCCATAGCTCTAGCGTAGAGCGACATCTCTATACTCACACAGTACTGGTAAAAACTATTATGGCAGAGCGATCGCTAATTACCACAAGAATTCAAATTCCGCAAGATAACTTACAAATCGATGCGTACCAAGCAAAGCCTTCAGAACCAGGTTCTTACCCAGGAGTCGTAGTATTACAAGAAATATTCGGGATCAACTCCCACATTCGAGATGTTACAGAACGTATAGCTCAAGAGGGTTATGTAGCCATTGCACCAGCCTTGTTTCAAAGAATTGCCCCTGGATTTGAGACGGGTTACACCCCACAAGACATAGAAGTGGGTAAAAAATACGCTTGGGAGCAAACAACCGCACCACAACTGTTAGCTGATATTCAAGCAACCATTGACTATCTAAAAACCGTCGATGAAGTTAAAAAGGATAGCATTGGCTGTATAGGTTTTTGTTTTGGGGGTCATGTCGCCTACTTAGCCGCAACCCTACCAGATATTAAAGCGACAGCTTCTTTTTACGGTGCAGGTATTCCCACCCGTACACCAGGGGATGGGAATCCTACCATAACTCGTACCCCAGAAATCAAAGGCACTGTTTACGCCTTCTTTGGCATGGAAGACGCCAGCATACCCGCAGAACACGTAAACCAAATTGAAGCAGAGTTAGAAAAATACAAAATTTCTCATCGCGTGTTTCGCTACGATGGAGCTGACCACGGATTTTTCTGCGACCAACGTGCCAGTTATAATTCAATAGCTGCAGCCGATGCTTGGGAGCAAGTGAAACAACTGTTTTCACAAATTCGTTAGTAGATAGTTGTTAGTTGTTAGTAGATAGTTGTTAGTTTTCAACCACTAACCACTGTACGGGTGCTCTTGCATTGCGCCCCTACTAACCACTAACAAGAAAGCTGTTAGCAATTAACAATGAGTCTTTATAAGTCATGAACTCCGACGCGAAAATTTCTCAAAAAGCCGATTCGTCTTTTACAATGGACGATTTTGCCAAGGCACTGGAAAAACACGACTACCAATTCCAAAAAGGACAGGTGGTACATGGCAAAGTTTTCCAAATCGATCCAGATGGAGCCTACGTTGATATTGGTGGCAAATCGTCAGCTTATATTCCCCGCGATGAGGCTTCTTTGAGAGCAGTTACTGATTTATCGGAGGTACTGCTATTAAATGAAGAGCAAGAATTTTTGATTATCCGCGATCAAGATGCCGAAGGTCAAGTCACCTTATCGCGAAAGCAACTGGAAATTAGGCACATCTGGGATAGATTGGCGCAAATGCAAGAAAATTCCCAGACAGTTCAGGTACGGGTAAATAATCTCAATAAAGGTGGCGTTACTGTTGACGTTCAGGGTTTGCGAGGATTTATTCCGCGATCGCACCTCACAGAGCGCGATAATTTAGAAGCACTCAAAGGGCAAACCTTGAGTGCAGGTTTTTTAGAAGTGAACCGTAGCACCAATAAACTCATACTTTCACAACGAGTAGCAGCACGTTCTGCAAACTTCAGTACATTAGAAGTTGGACAATTAGTCGAAGGAAAAGTAACGGGGATCAAACCTTTTGGAGTGTTTGTGGATGTAGATGGTACAAGCGCTTTACTCCACATTAAACAAGTGAGCCAGAAATTTATTGAGAATCTAGAAAACGTATTTCAAATTGGTCAGCCCATCAAAGCTACAATCCTAGATTTAGACGAAGGAAAAGGTCGAGTAGCCCTCTCTACAAGAGTTTTGGAAAATTTCCCTGGCGAAATCTTGGAAAATATGGAAGATGTGATGGCGTCGGCTGAAGCCCGCGCTGAACGAGCTAGAAACAAGATGTCGAGTGAGCAGTGACCAGTGACCAGTGACCAGTGACCAGTGACCGGTGACCGGTGACCAGCGATCGGTGAGTTAGTGGTTTAGTAGGGGCGCTCTTGCATTGCGCCCGTACATAAGTTAGCACTACGGGCATAGCGTGTGGGGAATTCAGCATTGTTTAAAATAATTCAATTTTTATTTTTCTTTGCTATTCCCAATCCCCATTGCCCCTTATCCCCAGAGGGGGCCCCGAGTTCCCTAATCCCCAATCCCTAATCCCCAATATCCCGCTTTGGCGGACGCTTGTAAGTGAATGTAAAAGTGTCACCACTAGAAATTACTTGCCGCATCTCATCATACATTAAATAATTGCCGACACCACTCAGACAAGCCCAACCCCTTGCTCTGGTTAAACCAACAAATAACTGGTTGCGGTAATTCACATCACTTTCATTGCGAGCCACATTATCAAAGCCAACCACATACACCATATCCGCCTCATGTCCCTTAGCACGGTTGGTACGGGACACTGTGACTCCTCCTTCATGCCAAAATTTATCTGGGTCATTATTAGGCCATTGGGGAGTCAAGTCATTTAAGTTTAAAGCTGTGGGAATATAAACATCAATACTATGGTCTAATAAAAAGCCAGCAACATCAACTTCCAATTCTATCGCCTCAGAATTAGAGCCTAAAACCACGACTAAAATATCGCGACTGGGATTGAGACCGTCAAACATGACGTTATGCATAATGTTATCAGCTAACGCCTGCAATTCTTCTCGTCGAGAACTGTAAGTGTGAAACTCTAAAACAGGTTTGTCCCAAAATTCAGGAATGGGGTTAGGCGAATATTCAATTGGTCGATGCACGGTAATTGGCTTGCCAACTCGTCGAAAATCTCCTTTGACTTCATAGCCAATTTTGTTCCAATCATCTCTATTTGTAATACCTGCAAGCATTCCCTGTGGACGTAGCAAACCCATACCGATAGCATGAGCAGCTGTGAGAATGGGACCTGGTGTGCGGTAACAGCGACGCATGACCTCGGAACGCTTGATACCGCCAGAATACTGGGGTTGTTTGCTCAAAATATTTCCCAATTTCTCGCCAAAGACTTCTTTTGCCTTCGGAACTGCCATACTATCTAAACTCTGCGCTTCATCATACGCCCAAATCAGGCGGCGTTCTTCTGGGTTTTCTTCATCTACGGGTCGCAACGCCTGATAAGCCAACCAGTAAATTGCTTGTTTATCGTCGAATTTCAAATCGGCTTCAGATACCAAATCTTGACCCTCATCAATCAAGATAGCATCAAACATAGGTTGAATAGCGATCTCTTCCTGCAGCCGTTTACACAGTTCTGCTAAACCTCGATTGGGTTGTCTTTCCTTTGTATCTGCTACTTTCTTGCGTTTTTTACCGTGGAACTCGCAAATTGTTCCATACAAGCCAGGATGTTCTTTTGCGCCCCACGCATGAAGGACTCGCAACTTGTGATTTGTGTTTGGATCGTAAGTTAATTCACCACTGCTGAAGCGGCGAATCCATCGATCCAAAAGTTCAATTATTAAGTCATACAAAGAGCGAGTGAAAAACACAATGGCAATATCCCAGTCTGGATGCTTGAGGTGCATATGCGCTGCTTTTTGACACAACAAGACTGTTTTTCCCGATCCTGCAATACCGCGAATTCTTTGAGGTCCTGGAGGTATTTCTTTGCCAATATGCTCTTGTTGCAAATCAATTTCGTATAGTTTGCGCTCCAGATTTTCCATAACTCTAGCGCGGCTGTTTTGTGCAATCGCAGATGTTGTCCGGTTCGTGTCTTTGCGATGGACTGGTGTACCGCTAACCACAGACAGCAGCAATTCCCAGTCTTTATCCTCTAAGCTTTCTCCAGGAACGACAGCAGAAATTTGTTGAAATCGTTCAACACAACTGACTTTGCTTAATTGGTCTTGAAAAATTAAAGGAGGACAGTTGGGTATTTGGTCAAAGCCCCTTTGTTGCCATTGTTCTTGGGTAATCAAGGGAAGTGCAACAATAGCTCGTCCGTTAACCTTGCGCCAAAGATCTGATTCGCGGTCTCCATGTGCCTCACCTTGAATTTCCTTTGAGTCGCCTTTAACGGAGTAGGAAGGCTCGAGTTCGGACGTGGGACTTGCATCGCGATCGCCGACGCAAGCCGTACCCGGCTTATCGCAGTAGGCAATCAAAGCGCGTAACTGATGTTCGGCTTGTTGATAGGGATTTGCTTGTGCAATCTCACAGTTCTGCAACTGCCACACGCCACCGATGATACCAGTAATTTGGTCAATGGTAACTGATAATATTTCAATGACCGATAAACCAAACTCGCGATCGGCAATTAGAATATCAGGTTCTTTACGAACTTTACCCACCTTGGAGAAAATGGGATAACGCCAGTAAGCTATGCATTTTCTATCGGAAAAAGCATTTTTGATAGAGTCCCAAACTTTTTGTTCGCCCGCTTCATGACTAGCTTTTAGCGGTTCGGTAGTAATAAATTTGCTAATTTGTTCTTCGTTAGCAATTGTCATTGAGTACCTGCCTGTAGTGATTTTTTTGACACGGCAGCACCCTGAATATTTAGCAAGCTAACACAGGTAATCTGTTATTTGATACAGGAAAGTTACGGATAATTTATTTTGGAAAAAATAAGTATATGTACTAGATTAAATAAGAAAATTGTGTAAATTAATTTGACAGGAATTTGGGTGTGTGGCAATCGAAATTGTTGCACAATACCTCTTCCTCTCCTGTAAAGATCTGGTGTAAAGAAGTCAGTTCCTAACTAGACCAGTTGTAGTAACTGCCCTCAAAAAGTTTGTCTTGGCGTCTTTGCGTGTTATTATGATTTACTTGGTGAAAAACTTTCAAAGTCATCCCCATGTCTTATGTGGCGGGCTTTCCTTCTTCGATTCTGGTGACGACAGAATGTCAAAGCCGTTTTAGGGAAGGGCGAAAATATCCTGAAACATACTTCTTTATAGAGAAAATTGAGGTGCAACTCAACTAAAAAACTCTAGTTTATCTAGTTGATTTGCATCAAAATCAACACGTTTGCGTCTCAACTTGCACAAAGTTAGAGATGTGAAACCTCACGTATCTAAATAAAAACTTTATCTTGTTACTGAATTAATCGACAGACAACAAAATAGAGCGATCGTTACAATGAAAATTTTTCGGAGAGGAAACAATGATTAAGAATGAGTATCAATTAATGGTCACTAAATCGTGGATTGAGAAATTCCATCAAGCCATTATGAATTTATATCAAAATGAAGAAAAAAGGCGTAAAGATCCGGACGGTTGGCAACTGTTAATAGATTCTTATTATGCTCATATTAAAAATCTTCATACAGAAATAGCAGAGTATAAAAATCTGAAAAATCACAATCCAGAGAACTCTTTGGTCTTGCAAAATGTGAATCTTAACGTGGATGAAATTGGAGAGATTTTGATTAAAGTGAGACTCGCTAAAAAAATTACAGAGAAAGAGCTAGCTGCACTGACTCAATTAACAGAAGAACATATTAAAGAGTACGAAAAACATGATTATCAAAACGCTAGTTTTGACACTGTGATAGAGGTAGCAGATGCTTTAGGGGTTAAGCTACAACATTGTATCGTTGTTGCAGAAATTAATGAATTTTTGGAAAGTCAACTCATGGAAGTCCGAGAAACAGAGAAAATTGAGGCTGAATTTCAATCAGCAATTGGTTTGATGGATTGCAATTGATTAAGTAAGTCAGCACAATTAACGTCATTAGTCATTAGTCATTCATCATTGGTAAGGATTTCCGGTCTATTTACCTGCTTGTAATCTAGTTCGGTTTATTTATACCTAACTACTTATAAGACTTTCGAGGTTAGGATTCAACAAGCCTTGCTTGGATTTAATTTCACCAGACTGTCGGTTGTCTTTTCAAATTGGGATTTACAATTTCAGCGATCGCTTCTGTTCTATCTAGATGTTTTTCAGGTTTTAAAGTTCCGTATGTTTTTCTCTTCTAGCTCTGATGTTCGACTAAAATTTGTCAAACCCACTTCATTTTGTCAAAAATTAAATTTTATAAATCCTATGTAAAGACGCAAATGATAGTAACAAATTAGGTAACAGATACAACGGATGGTTTATTTGTACGGTCGATAAGAACATCCATCTGTTATATCTGTTAAATGTTCTCTTCACGGTAGTGGCGGAACCTCAAAGTCATTGAATGAATAAACGTTGTAAGCTGTCGAAGCTAAAGCTCTTACTAAGCGCTGGTCTAAAGTTAGTAACGTAGCATTAACCTGCTGTGAAAGGGCAACGTAAGAAGCATCATAAGCAGAAATTCCATTAAGATATCGCAATCTGTGCTGCATCTTCCATTAAATCAACTGTCGAAACAACATTTAAAGAAAATCCTTTGAGAGTAGTTAGATCCGTTGCAACTTTGTCAGTGGGATAAAGCCTTGCTCGAACATATTTCCAAAGAGTGTTAGTACACTCAATATAGAACAGCTCGGGTACAAAGAATTTAAAGTGGGTATTATCAACATATGACAACAATAGATCCACTTTTTGTGACAGTGGATCTGGGATAAATTGCTTAATAAATACACTGGTATCTACTACGTAATTAATGGTAGTCATCATCTATCGCGGTCTTCTCGAATCATAGCTGTACTATCTGGCCATTCGATATCTTTTGGTAACAACTCGCGACGACGGCGACTTTCCTCCAAAAGTTGTGCGACATTCTGCTGTTTCTGTTCTGCCATTCTCTGCTTTTGAACTACCAATAAGCCATTTTGCAGAAGAGTAATGAGTTGGGCATCAAGCGAACTTTCCTTTGCCGCTGCTAACTCTTGCAACTGTTCATACAAGTCATCGGGTAAATATAGGTTATGAAGGGTAGCCATTTACAGACCTCCTGAAATTATGAAAAATGTGCTTAAGTATGTTTTGCCAACCAATTCAATAATAGTTGATTTATTTGTTGCGCTCGCTTAAGCATAAACTAATGCCCTGCACCCTCAATCCTCTCGTACTACCACTCAGCCGATACGTATTGTTCAGAATCTTTCATCTGTGATTCCCAGAGAAAATCGTCTTTGGTACTCCAGATACCAAGGGTTGGAACTTAAATTTGTTTCCATCAGCTTAAGAATAACATAATTAGCTAGTACAATTCTGTACTGCATTATGGTTCAGTATTCCATGATGGATGTATACTTTATCCAAATCACAACCATTCATGACTGATAGAACTCAGTACTTATTGGAATTAGCAAAACGCAATGTCGAAGCTTATATTGCCAACTCGAAAACAAAAGCGGTCATGGTTACTGGCTCAGTCGCGGAAGGGCTGTGCGATGAATATTCAGATTGCGAGGTGTGCATTTATTACGACGAATTACCTTCTGACGAGGAATTAGAGCTTGCACGTCAGCAAAATCATGGTTCAGAGTTGCTTGGCATTTTGGGCGATGCTGCAAAGCAGCCGCTTCGCGAACGCTTTGAGGGAGCGATTGGTCAGACTTACTTTGTAAACGGGGTTGAATTTCAGTTTGCTCACGCAACGATCGCACAATGGGAAAAGGAAATTTCAATCATCTTGTCTGGGTCTGACATTCAATCTCCAATGATGAAAACGATGACTGGGACACTAATTGGAATTCCATTGTACGGCGAAACGCTGATTCAGAAGTGGAAAGCCAAAATTACAAATTATCCCGATGACCTTGCACAGAAGATGGTCGAGCATTACCTCACGTTCTTCCCAATTTGGGGAATGTGGGAAAAGCTTGCTAGAAGGGATACAACGCTTTGGTACTATCAAATCCTCGTTGAGTCAGCCCAGAACTTGCTCGGTGTATTGTCTGGAATAAACCGTTTGTACTATTCAACGTTTCAATTCAAGCGAATGAGGAGATTCATTGAGCAAATGGAAATTGCCCCTGAAAATCTTGCCTCTCGTCTCGAAGGCTTGTTTCATCATGAAGCCCCTGTAGCGATCGATGAACTTGAAGCATTGGTTCGAGAAACCATAGAGCTTGTAGAGATTCATATGCCTCAAGTGGATACTTCATCAGTAAGACGGAAATTAGGGTGGAGACAGCAGCCGTGGAGTTGAGTTTGTTGAGATTGACTCCATATTAAGTAGGTTTGAGTAGGTTTTTAGAAGCGATAGCCATATACTAACCTCCTTTGACCTCAAATCAATTTTGAGAAATTGTAGTATGGTGCTACTAGATTGGATTGCTAAGGACAGAGGGGATCTCCCTCATCCCGTCTGTTGATAAATTCGTGAATGTGTTCGCGTTACCTTGATTTGATATATCGCATGATTGTTAAAATTTTGAGTTTGTGCGAACAAGTATTAATTTTTATCAAAAATTATTAAGGATTAATACATAGACCCTAAGAATTATTCTATCATTTTAAGTTTATGGTGATATAGAGTATAACTCTTCATCAATAAACACAGAGTATATTTGAGTTTTAGCGTAATTTTCATCAATACTTAGAGAGCAGCATAATGAGTAGTAATAGTTCAAGCCAATTGCAGTTGCGTGTTTGGCAACCTTGTCGCTGGCAGCGAGAATACTTGGACACTAACAAGAACGGTTTAGCAGATATTACTTCTTTCCAAGAATGCATTTATTTGTGGGAACCGTTTAGCGATCCTTTTGGTTCTGTCATTGGTACTGAGTCAACCCAGCAACTACGGGAGGTATTAATAGAAAATTTTGCTCTAGCAAGACCACCTCATGAACGTGGAATAGAGAATCTTAAGCAAGCAATTGAAGTCATGGACACTATATTATCTAGCAAAAATGACTCATCTTGGGGTGATTCAGAAGAGTTCGGATATTTAAGCAATGGAGGAAATGTAAATCTTCGTCAACATCACCTTCTAGCGTTACGCCAGCACATTCAGTGGATATATGACACATTTGTTGGTGTTCCAGGTGTTAACGTATCGCTGCGCTAAAGAGGAAAACATGGAATTCAGGTTGCTTAGTCAACAAGAAGCACTTCAATTCATTGCCGAAATAGGCAGCCAAGGAAATCTGTTTGAAATAGACCTTGGGGAGGATATCTGTTTCGGAACAGACAAATGGGTTAATGTTGGAAGAATTTGGTTATACCCAGGAGGACAAGTTTCCGAAACTGAAACTCGATACGATGAGTTTTGTGCTGCTAAATTCGGTGGGTTTGAATGGCAACTACCAACCACAGATAAGCTTAGGGAAAATATTTTTAAGTTTCTAGATTCTTCTAGTTACCCCAAAGAAAGTGTTGAAAAAGCTTTTCGGGAAGGTTTACAAGACGTTATTCGGCGCACATTGCTACTTTTACCTGTTTTTGATGTTGAAACAATTTCTCGAATACCTTTACAACGACCAATAACTATCGTGACAGATACATCAGCAGTTCACCAAGGAGGACTAGATTTTGTATGTCGCTTTCTCACCCCTTGGGCAAGAATAAAAGTACCAGCCATAGTTCATATGGAAATCTTAGCTCAAGTGGATAATTACTTGTCTAAAATTCGATGGAGTAGTGACAATAAAAAGAAAGCTCAAAGCAATCCTGCAACACTTCGTCAACATCTGCTTAGTCAAGGAGGACAAAGAACGTTGCTACGTCTTGAGTTCCATTCAGATGCAGAAATGGAGCGAGGTGATTTGGGAGCCGATCCCCTGCGTGGCATTGTGACATCTAGTAGCGATTCTGAAGACAAAGCTCTTGGGCTACAAAACGTTACTAGGAGTTTTGCAGATCGTCTCATTGTGGAAACAGCTAGGCGTTTTCAAACAGAAGTTCGTCCCAGTCATCCCCTTGCTCTTCTAACGAGCGATCGAGGAATGGCTAGAATGGCTATGGCTGAAGGAATTGATGTATTGTTTTTTCAAGCTCGTTCTGTCCCTAAATTTGATGGTAGAACACTTACTGGGACTCTTTTTCACCCCTTCAAACCATCACTTTATACTGTTTCTCTGACTACTCTATTGTGGGAGTTAGCTGTATCTTTTGGTTGTCTTCGTATACACAATCCTGAAACGAATGCCTCACTACAATTATGGGGGATTCCTAGTTCTGAGGGAGTGACCTGGCAACCACTTCATATTAAGGACGATCTTTTGTGGGGCCAGTTCGCTCCGGGAACATCTACTCGCATTATTTCGGTACAACCAGATACTAGCTCTTTTGCATTTGTACCTGATGTAACCGCAAGTAAACAACAAACGAGTTCATCTTCTCTCCTAAATACAGATCTTTTACCTGAAGGCTATGCATTTAGCCCAGATCGAATGTTTCAGTTGATTAAAAGTTTAGTAGAGACAAGAGAGTTAACAACTGAAATAGCACAAGCAACAATAGGCTTAAAACATCAAGAGCGTTTTAACCTATATAAAAACTTCCTCCGCAGTGGCTCGTTTATTGAAATACATGGCGATCGCATTAAATCTACACAATCCCTAATGTCACTTTGGCAAAGTATACTAAGTAGAGATATTACTAGTTTTTTAAATTACTTGAGAAAAATACCCTCATTTGAGAAAGTTTATAATTATGTTAAAAGACTCAAGGTTGTTGAACCTCATGATAAAGAATTGCCCCTTAGAAATAAAGCAAAATCAACTTATATTCGGCTGGGTGAAGCTGCTTGTGCTTGGCTGAACATAACTAACAGAGGAATTGTTATTACTGACAACAAACCAGAACTAACGGATTTTGCTAATGTAGCAGTTGAGGTTTATAAATTGATTTGCTCTCAGGGAGATACAGAGTGGGTACTTACGGGTCTTTGGTTAGAAGAATTGGCTTTCCGCCATCATATCCATCCTATATTTGTTAGAGAACTTTTAGAAAAGGCACGGTTTCAAAAGTTATTAGATGTATATGTTGAAGGATCTACACCAGATACACGCTTTGAACAGCATAATTTCTGGATTCTTAAAATAAGTGATGCAATTCCTCAGTTAGAGAAAATTTTTCTGTATCATGGTGATTTTCTCATACCTGGTACAGCAACGGTACGTATCAAGGTAGAAGGAGCTAAAAATGCCTCTTGAAAATCTATTTACAGACGAGGTTGTTGACACCCCAGAAAAGAGTCAGAAGTTACTTTACGAAAAGTTTGGTGTGTTAACCAACCCTTTCCCTAGTGCTGGGCAGACTAGTGGTCATCCACATATGCCTACAGAAGCGGACAAACAAGTTGATACTGCGGTGAAAATATTTTACAGCGAGCGCAAATCGCACGTAATTTCCATTACTGCTAGCCAAGGTATTGGCAAGACGAATCTTCTGAACGCTTATGAGACTGCTTTGCGTGAAAAACTTAGTCCACTTGGCTTTTTTGTAATTCGCTACGTAGCAGATCCAGAACCTTCTTTTGATCCATTAATTAGATCGCTTTTTGAAAATCTTGGAAAAGATTTCTTACGTTCGTCAATTAATGCACTATCAGAAAAACAAGTCAACGATCTCGACCAGCTATTAGAGTTTGTTAGAACAGTTGAAATTAAACTGATGCTTCAAGCTCTCTTAGATGCTAAAAATGAATCTGAAGAAAAGTTTGATTCTCGTTTATCATTAGCACATCAATGGCTTTTAGGAATGCCTGTAAGGAAAGTTCATCAGAATGAACTAAATGTCAATTTCCGTTTGGATACTGTAGAGGCAAAAACAAGAGCATTACGCGATCTTGTTTATTTTGGTGCAGAAATGAAAACTCTAGCAGGAATTTTTCTTCTTTTAGACGAACTAGAAAAACAAGATTTCAGCCTTTCTAAAACTATTGTTTTAAAATATTTATCAGCTTTGCGTGCTTTAATCGATGCACTTCCAAAATACCTTTTCTTGATGGTTGCTTTAACTACAGATGCTCTTAACCGTTATCGGGAAATGCTTCCTGCTATTAGGGGTCGTCTTTCAAATGAAGTTCAACTAACCCCTTTAAGAAATGAAGAAGAGGCTGTAAGATTATTTCGCTTTTACCTCGAACAAGCAAAAAGAGAAGCGAAAAATTTGGTATCAGACAAACAATGGCACAGTGGAAATGAAACCCTTTTGAACGAGGATTCTGCACGGCTACTATTCTATCAACTGTCAAAAGGTAGTAACATTCAAGGTGTTCGACAGCGTGACTACCTTAATGCACTGTACGAGAAAGCAAATGAATCAATCGCTAATGCTAGTTAACAGTTTTAGCTTGTAACGGAACACAGACGATCGGTAGCCTGTGGGTTGTGTTCAGCAACATAGTTCCAAATTTCCTCAAGGTCTTGCATTACTTGAGTAGAAATCCTATACCGACTCGTGAAGCGTCTCTCTCTGCCAACCTTTTTCTTCCTCGTGCTTTGCTATCTTCAAAAAAAGTTGAAAGCGACTCTTCGTCATATTCGGTATATTGACCGCGATCGAGTTGTTCAATCCCAAGCTCAATTTCATGCCGTAATGCTTCGAGCTTTAATGCTTGAAGTTCTTTCTCAACGTTCTCAAGCCGATCCATCATCTCCTGGAAAGCTTGTACCTCATGAACTACTACCTCAGCTTTACCATTAACCGTTAACACAAGTGGAGACTTTGTTGCTTTTATCCGCTCTACGTAATCCTTGGCATTTTGCTTGAGGTCGGTAAGAGTTTGAATATTTGCGAGATTAATCTTGATTGCCATAGCACCAAATAAAGCATTTTATGAAATGCTATCTCCAAAACATTACACATTCCAGCTTTTAGCTCAGTCAGTAAAGGTGCTTTATACGGCAATCCTTGGACTTGGACAACTAAGGGCAAGAAACGTAGTCCTTTAACGCAACAGGATGCTAATTTGGTTGACCTCCAACAAGAAAGACCGTGGTACGGTGAAGTCTGCTATCACGTCTTGCAACAAATGCTTAAGCAAGTAAATGCTGCATTTGTGCTCTTCTTTCAAGGCTTGGGCAAATATCCTAAAATAAAATGACAGGGTATGTTCCGCTCTTTTACTTATCCGGCAAGGGATGCTACCTTTAAAGGAAATAAAGTCAGGCTGCCTGGAATTGGTTGGATGCCATTCTTTCAGTCTCGACCGTTTCTGCAAGATTTCAACATTTGTGCTGTCATCATAAGAAGGAAAGCAGATGGCTTTATATGTCTGTTCGATTGCAAGATGATTCAGTTCCAGATGTACCTGCACCGCAACAAGTCAAAACAGCAGTGTAGCTGTGGCTCTGGGTATGTTTGAGTGCAGAGGAACTTGAGTAATCAGTTCCCAGCATACTCCGGCAAGAGCTGTAAGCAAGCTGTCGATAGAAATCTAGTGGTGCTTTACCTAGTAGCCACATAGAGATGTAACATCTTTAAACGGAGAGGGGGAGATTCGAACTCCCGGATGCTTTCACATCATCCGATTTCAAGTCGGACGCAATCGACCACTCTGCCACCTCTCCAGTAAAGCTGCAGCTATATGCTGTCAGCTGTCAGCAATATTAGCTGACCAGTTTCTAAGTATATATCATCTTTAGGCAGTTTGCACTACTGGACTGGGTTTTTTATAAAGAATTTCTTCTGAGGCAACAGAGAAATCTTCTCCTACCCAAATAAGGGAGGCTTGAGAGATGGAACCGCCTTCTAACAGAACAATTGAGAAGTTACGTTGCTTACCAAGATTAGTTTCCATAATTCTAGGTACACTGGCAGCGTTTAAGTAAACAACACCTTCTGGGCTGGTAAATACACGTTTTCGCGGTTCTTTTTTGGTGTGCCGCAAGGTGTGGTGCATATGACCAAATGTGACCAGGGGAATGGTTTTACCAGCAATCATCGACTGTGCGATCGCTTCTGCCAAATCGGGGTCGCCAAAGTCACCTCCTATGGGATGCCAATCTTTGCCACAGGGGTCTTCTGGACGCTCGCCTAGCCCAGTGGGTCCATTGTGACCGATAAAAATGATATTTTCATGAGCCGCACTCTTTACAGCCGCAACAATGCGATCTGTGGAATCCTCAAAACTAGTCACTCCAAACCATTGTTGGTAGAAATCGGTATATTTCCACTCAGGTCCACCCCAGCTAAAGGGACGACCACCAACAACAGTTAAATTTCCGTTGGGAAAATCCAACTTACTGTAACCAACTTGGGTTTCACCTAACAAATCAAGTTGTTGTTGCACCCAGTTTTCCTTAGTGCGATCGTAAGGACACTTCTTTCGTCCCCATTCGGTGGCAGTGTACCAAGCATCGTGGTTTCCCATGACTGCTGCTTTGGGAATGTCGAGGGATGCGATCGCTCTCACTACGTCTACCGATTCATTGCCAAAATCACCAACAAATAGCACTAGGTCAACGCCCAAATGCTTGAGTGCAATGCCATCTTCTTCTTCCCATTGGTCGTGAACGTCTCCTACTACAGCAATTTTTATGGTTTTTGAGTTTGTTTTCTGACTGGTCATGCCACTTTCCAAGCATATCTGTTTTTAGCATAGGCAACTTATGGAGTTTTGACACAACTCCAAGGAAGGAGGGTTACCCGCCTTCCATTTTTGGTAAAAACTACTATAATTGAATCCACGATACAAAAATTTGTAATTCTAATACAACCTAACTGTGTTTACTACCGCATTAGCTCAACGTGGAAAAACGGAACGGGGCGATCTACCACTGGATTTATTTGCAGCTATTGAGTCTCTTAAAAAAGAACTCAACGCGATTGTCCTAGCACATTACTATCAAGAACCAGATATTCAAGATATTGCAGACTTTATAGGAGATTCGCTCCAGCTTGCCAAAGCTGCAGCCAATACAAAAGCAGATGCGATCGTCTTTGCTGGTGTCCACTTTATGGCAGAAACGGCAAAGATTCTCAATCCAGATAAAATGGTACTGTTACCGGATCTCAATGCTGGTTGTTCTTTGGCTGATAGTTGTCCAGCCGAGGCGTTTGCCGCTTTTAAAGCTTTACACCCAGGCCATATAGTGGTATCCTACATCAACTGCTCTGCTGACATTAAAGCACTTAGCGATATTATCTGTACTAGTTCCAATGCTGTCAAAATTGTCCAGCAAATACCAAAAGAACAGCCCATCATATTTGCTCCTGACAAAAATTTAGGGCGGTATGTGATGGAACAAACTGGACGAGATTTGGTATTGTGGGATGGGAGCTGTGTTGTTCATGAAACTTTTTCTGAAAAGAAAATAGTGCAGCTAAAAATTGCCCACCCAGAAGCAGAAGCGATCGCTCATCCAGAATGTGAAACAAGCGTATTGCGCCATGCCAGCTTTATTGGTTCGACAGCAGCATTACTTAAGTATTGTGTGGAAAGCCCATCTCAAGAATTTATTGTGGCGACAGAACCGGGGATCATTCATCAAATGCAAAAACAAACGCCCCATAAACGTTTTATACCCGCACCGCCGATAAACAACTGTGCTTGTAACGAGTGTCCCTTTATGCGATTAAATACCTTAGAGAAGTTATACTGGGCGATGAAAAATCGAACTCCAGAAATTACCTTACCAGAGGAGACTCGTTTAGCTGCTTTGAAACCTATTCAGAGGATGCTAGAGATGAGTGCTTAAAACTAAGAAGGGTTTTTCTTAGATTCTTTTTCAGCAGCTTCGCTATATTTCTTATAGAGTTTTGTACGGATTTGAGCTTCCTCATAACGGCTGTGGTTTGGCGGTACAGATTTCATTAATTCTGATGCTCGTTGCCATCGCGCAGCCAAATCTAACCATTGAACTGAGGTTTGAGCCGTTTTACCTGTTGCAGAAGCTTGGTTAGCAATCCTTACTGCTGCTGAAAAGGGATCTTCAGATGAGGTAGAAGCACTTGAGCCACTAGTAGTAGGCTGACTGGGAAAATTGCCTCCATCCGTTACTGCTGGAATCACTGAATTTAGAGTTTCTGCTCGCTCGACATTCTTCGATGTATTTAGAAACAAAGTATAACCAACCCAACCAAGCAACAGTAAAAATACGGTAAAGCTAACTCCTCCTAACAATTTTTTGGTAGTAGAATTTCTAAATTTGTTCTTTTTATTAATTACAACAAGACGAGAAGATTGGGAATTGAGTAAAACAGCCCTACCTTGTTCTTTTCTTCGCTCTTTAAAATCTTTCACTAATTGCTCGATAACATTAGGTTGAACCAACGTAATTTCCTGAGACCAAAGCAGTTGATTCTCCGAGTCGCGACTAATTTCCTCTAACCACAGCAATTGCTGTTCCCGAACAATCCGACTATTGATATTGACGCGATAAATGTTGCGCGGTGCAATAGACTCAAGAATTTGTTGGACTTGCTCAACTAAAGTTCTTTGTTCGAGGTTATCTACTGCACGTGCCTCACAGAGTAATTGCAAAACACCAGCGTCAAAAATAGCTCTGGTTCTGACGCCCGAATTAGCGAGTCGCTCGTTTAACACTTGAATAATTGCAGCAACGCTCCCTTGGTGAGCTTGCCAAGCGATATCATTTATCCGATCTACCATTTCCATTTGTGGATATGTAATAGCTGTTTAACCCTGAATTAATTGACAAACAAATTTATTTAAAAAATTTTGGTTTTGTCTTGATTTAGATTTTATGTGTAAAAATCTAAGGATGCCACATTTGCTATAAAGTAAATGCAGTCATACCCAATTCTATTGAGGACTAGTATTAAGTTAATAATAATTAGAATTCTGACTCTAGATCTATAATACACATACTACATTTAAGAGCGCTCGATACAATACGATGAAAAGACTTTAGAAGAGAAGCCCTCATATGGAGTATGCTGTCCTACTTCTATATTTTCCATAGCAGTCCTAAATCATTCTGAAAAATCATTAAGCACTGTAGGGTAGGCAATGCCCACCTACAGCAGATTGTAACAAGCGTGAGGTACAGATTATTGTAAGGGCGCAAGGCCGCCGCCCCTACTGATGTACTTCATTCACATGAAAAAATGCTATGAGTGTGTTTCATAAATCAGATAGGATTGCTATATCAAGATACTCAAGCTATATCACAAGATCCGGCAAGTTAAGATTTTAAGAGCAAAAACAAAGCCCCCTTCCTAACTAGAGGAAAGAGGGCTTTGCTGCAATTATAAACCTGGCACCGAGCTATTTTTGCGGGCGGCTACCCGCCAACTATCGTCGCCGCATCAATGTTTCACAACTGAGTTCGGGATGGAGTCAGAGTGGTACCACTGAGCCATTAGCACCAGGCAAGAAGGTAGGGGGAAGGGGGATGGGTGAGGGGGGAAGGGAAATAAATTTCACATCAACCTTAACCATTCACCATCTGCCACCTTCACAAAACCCTGAAGACTGCACAGAAACGCGATTCACCACCAAGGCTTGAAACAGGCCCGAAGAAATTGGGGAATTTTTTCACCCTGCTCCCTTCACCCTGCTCCGTGCCTCTTCATCGAGGTCAAGTGCTCGGTCTGTTAGGACAACTTGGCTCAATACATTACTGTAATTACACCGACTGCCTATTAACAGGTGTTCTACCTGTGACCTTACCTATTCTCATAGTCAGAGCACTCATCTTGAGGTGGGCTTCCCACTTAGATGCTTTCAGCGGTTATCCGCTCCGCACTTGGCTACCCAGCGTCTACCATTGGCATGATAACTGGTACACCAGCGGTGCGTTCCTCCCGGTCCTCTCGTACTAAGGAGGACTCCTCTCAATGCTCTTGCGCCTGCACCGGATATGGACCGAACTGTCTCACGACGTTCTGAACCCAGCTCACGTACCGCTTTCACGGGTGAACAGCCCA
>NZ_BAACAP010000227.1:0-105396 GCF_045865695.1 Scytonema hankhaensis NUACC26 | reverse complement strand
AGCCCGCACCACAAGAGAAAATTGTTTTTGGAGAGTTTAAGGGATTTCCAAGAAATCATCCATCTTGTGGGATGGGCGTCCTCGCCCGTCCTCTACTGATGGCGGGCTAGAAGCCCGCACCACAAGAGAAAATTGTTTTTGGAGAGTTTAAGGGATTTCTAAGAAATCATCCATCTTGTGGGATGGGCGTTTTCGCCCGTCCTATACTAATGGCGGGCTAGAAGCCCGCACCACAAGAGAAAATTGTTTTTGGAGAGTTTAAGGGATTTCCAAGAAATCATCCATCTTGTGGGATGGGCTTCTAGCCCGTCCTATACTAATGGCGGGCTAGAAGCCCGCACCACAAGAGAAAATTATTTTTGGATCTAATGGAAATGTAAGGACAACACGAAAAATCTTTGAGCGATCGCTCCCAACCCCAAACTGACAAGAGATATAGTAGATAAAATCCAAAAAGCTTGCCTCTGGCTGAAACCGGATGTTTGAAAGTCTATTCTTGCCATGATAGAAGCAGCGACAATAACCAAAGTATCTAAGAAAACTCGAAACCAGGCAAGCATCATAAAAAACAATAGCGCTGCCAAAACGGTTACGCTAAAAGACCTGAGATTTGATTTGAATAGAGCAAAGGAGTAGTCTGCAACTTTACTTGAAGGACTTGTTAAACCTCCCATCAGAAGAAAAGCAGCCGTAATAGCAAGCAGCCACGCAAGCAAAGGTGGGTTTGCTTTGGATATCAGCCAGCCATAGATGGCATAGGTTAGTACAAACAGAGTGAGGGAAACCCAAGGAAGTCTTTTCAAAAATGATATGGGTTAGAAACTGTAACTTGATTGTATAGTATGCCTCGCACTATTCCCAAAGGCTGATAAAGTTGTATAGAATGTAGCGTCAATACTTTAAACTATAAGCTTATCATCATAATTTCTTCTTTTTTCAACCAATAGGAAATTATGCTCTCTCAAAGACAGCAAAACAAGGTTCCCCAAAAGTGCTATATGAAGTGTTAAATATTTTCTTAAACATTTGTAAACTATTAATAGAATGCGTAGCTGCATATCACGTCTTGTAAGGGAAGTATCATGAGACAACTGGTTATCACTGAGCGTATATGCCTAATCGGTCATATTTCAGCCAAGATTTTTGGGCTATTGGGTATTTTATTGGTCATACCCCATGCCGAAGTTATTCTCAACTTAGGAGGGGGAGTTGGACAGACAGCTATGCAGTTAAGTATGGCTGATGGTGGCGTAGTAGACATCATTTTTGGGACAATTGCTGTCTCGATTTTTGCCTCGCGAGTTTTAGGATGGCGCACTTGGCTGTTATTTATGATTCCATCTCTCTTAATATCGGTAGGGAGTGAATTATTGGGAACTAGTACGGGGTTTCCTTTTGGATACTATAGTTACCTCAGTGGATTGGGATATAAAATAGCAGGGCTTGTACCGTTTACAATCCCCTTGTCTTGGTTCTATGTAGGTTTATCTACTTACCTTCTTGCTCGTGCAGGGTTGAAAGTAGCTGAAAAACCCTCTCTAGGGCGTCACATTGCTGCAATCCTGCTTGGAGCTTTGCTGTTTACCAGTTGGGATTTTGCCTTGGAACCAGCTATGAGTCAAACAGCCTTTCCTTTCTGGTATTGGGAACACCCAGGTGCGTTCTTTGGCACGCCTTATCAAAACTATGCTGGTTGGTTCGGCACAAGTGCTTTGTTTATGAGCGTAGCGGCGCTATTGTGGAGAAATACACCTGTTAAATTAGAGCGATCGCAACTGACTGTGCCAATTATTGTATACTTGAGCAACTTTATCTTTGCTGCCGGACTGAGTTTAGGGGCTGGGTATTTTATACCAGTTTCTTTAGGGTTAGGGCTTGGGGTTGTTCCTGCTGTTGCACTTTGGTTATCTGCATCGGCGATGGACAATCTAAAAGTTACATCTCCTACAGCCACTGCTGAAGTTTCAGTAGCAAATGTGAAGGTTGCTGTCAAGTAGACTTTACCAATTGTGATTGATACTTGGACGATAGCAAACGCTATCTCATTGATTTTGTTGGTTATCCAACTACCAGCGACAGCTATATTGCTGTCGCGCCTCCTAAAAGGTCCCAGCCGTCAACCTCCCGTAGCACCCCAAAATCCCACTCCAGACATTTTGGGGTGTGTCAGCATTGTGGTTCCCACATTAAACGAAGCCAGTCGTATTAGTCCTCTACTAACGGGTTTAAGTCGGCAAAGTTACGAAGTACGGGAAATAATTGTTGTTGATAGTAGGTCAAGTGATGGTACCCCCGACTTGGTAAAAGCAGCACAGCAAAAAGACCCACGCTTTCGCCTCATAACAGACGATCCCCTTCCTCCTGGTTGGGTAGGGCGTCCCTGGGCGCTACACAATGGATTTTTGCAAAGTTCAGAGGCGAGTGAGTGGTTTCTTGGTATGGATGCGGATACTCAGCCCTCACCTGGTTTAGTAGCTGGATCGATCGAGACAGCAGAATCTCAAGGATATGACTTAGTTTCTCTATCGCCTCAGTTTATTCTTAAGTACCCAGGGGAGTGCTGGTTGCAACCTGCCCTCTTGATGACTCTACTTTATAGATTTAATCCAGCAGGAGTGAACTCAGAACAACCAGAACGGGTGATGGCAAACGGGCAATGCTTTTTATGCCGTCGTTCCGTGTTAGCTGCTGTGGGAGGCTATACCAGTGCAGGGCATTCATTTTGCGACGATGTGACGCTAGCAAGGAATATAGCCGCCTCCGGATACAAGGTAGGTTTTTTAGATGGAGCAAAGGTTTTAAAAGTTCGGATGTATGAAGGAGCACTAGAAACATGGAAAGAGTGGGGGCGAAGCCTCGATCTTAAAGATGCTTCCTCTCGCGCTCAACTTTGGGGAGATTTATGGTTACTTACCTCAGTTCAAGCTCTACCCCTGATTGTTATCCTAAATATTCTCATCTTTTTCCCCTCTCTCCCCCCCTCGCCCAATCCCCCCTTCCTCCTCTTTGGACTCAATCTCTTCCTATTCGCAATCCGCTTTGCACTACTTTTTGCGATCGCACCTTCCTACGATAGAACACAAGCAAAAGGCGGTTGGTTCTTTTGGCTTTCCCCCTTTGCCGATCCCATAGCAGTGCTGCGAATCTTGCTATCCGCACTTCGCACTCCCAGAGAATGGAGAGGAAGAAAGTATGGTCGGGGGATTGGCGATTAGGGATTGGGGATTGGGGCTTAAGAGGACAAGAAGAATTTTTTCCCAATCGCCAGTCGCTAGTCACCATCCCCAATCACCAATCCCTACTCCCCTTCCTCCTCACTCGCCACCTTATCCCCCCGTTCTAATTCCCAAAGAATCTGATTACCTTCACGTCGTACCCGCGAGACAATCCAATTGCGCCATCGCCATTCGTCGCCACGACTCGTGACTGCACTTGCATGGACATCCATCAGATCTGCCAGTTCGGAACTCGTGATTAAATAGCCTTTTTCTGCTATTTCCTCGGCGATGCGGAGGGTTTCTACTAGGTTACGGAGCTGTGTAACCCTCGTTTCTCGTGGTAGTTCTTCAGATACAGCGCTTGTATGCGAGGTTTGTGATTCCATAGGATTGGTTGTATGAGTTTCAAGAGTCCCGAACTCTTGTTTCTTTTTGTTAATTATTGTAGAGTTTGACTCAACATCGGAAGCTATTGTTGCATTTCCCTCACTTTTTTGCTGTCTTTGTTCGTCTTTGTAAGAGAATGTCATTTCTTTTAAAACGGGGCTTCTACCATTTGCGTAGGCACGAGCGATCGCATCACAGCGTTCGTTCCCAATATTACCAGCATGACCTCGGACATACTCCCACTTCACTTTAGAGTTATTGAGGCGATCTAAAGTTTCCAAAAGGTCTTGATTGAGAACGGGTTTGCCGTCTGACTTCTTCCAGCCTTTGTTTTTCCAACTTTTAACCCATTTGGTAACGCTATTAATGAGATATTCGCTATCACTGTAAAGAGTAATTGGTTGGCTTTGTCCTGATTCTTGAAGAAATTCTAGGGCAGCTATTGCTGCTTGCATTTCCATCCTGTTATTTGTAGTTTGAGGATAGGCGTCACCCATTTCATGAGTCGAACCATCACTGAAATAAACAACCACGCCCCAACCTCCAGGACCGGGATTTCCCGTACAAGCTCCATCCGTGTAAATGCTTTCGATTTTAGGAAATAAAGACATAAGTACTAATTATGATTATAAGGGTTGCTAAGTTCCTGACTTCTTCAAGAAGTCGAATATCTCAATATCCCTAAAATATAAAGATTCATTAAGGTTAGCATAATCGCTAACTTTGTTGATTTAAGTGTTAGTAGCCACTGGTCACTGGTTACTGGTCACTGGTCACTGGTCACTGATTGCTGCGATACGTAGTCTGTTAAAACTCGCGTAAACCCAATTAAGCGATCGCTCTCATCAACCAACCCAATAATAATATCTGTTGCAGCCAGCATTTTCACGACATCATCTCGCTCGCGTTTCTGACTCCAAAATTCTTGTTTGTACAAATCCACCAATTCTGAAATCTGAGGTTCAGTTAGATGATGAACAACTCGGTACTTCATAATATTTGAATGTATAAGACTCTCAGCACTGACTATCTTCGGTCAGCCTACAACGTCCTTGCCCCTTGCTGTCAATACGCTTTTGACGTTCGGCAACAATTGTTGCTAGATTTGGACGCCCGGTAAGAGCAAGCCGTAAATCAGCCCATATTCCGTAGAGAGCATCAACGATAAATCCAATAATGGGCAATTTGGTAGCAGCATAAACCCAACCCATTCCCAGAGTCTCATAAACTCGACGAAAAACTTCCACATTTTTAATAACTGTACCGTCAGGAAGCACTGCATGGATTCGTCCCATCGCCGTTTCAAAGTCAATCCCACCATGCGCTTCAGGGGTATAGCGATCGTCTGCGATATCCACAAACGCCACCAAACCTCGACCTGCATCCCGTCTTTTCAAAAAGTTGACCTCTCGCAGACATAGCGGGCATTCGCCATCGTACAGTAGCTTAATTTGCCATGACGGTGAAGAGGTGGCTTGAGTGATTTCAGTAGATTTAGGGGATTGAATTTTTGACTGTGACATAAGTAGTTTTGAGCAACATATAAGATATATGTAATTATTTTAAGAAAAATTAAGGTTACATTGCAACTAATTCTGTAAAGCATAAGATCTACAGGCTGTTCCACTTTACCTATTAACTAAACTTTATTGTATACTAACGCTTGACGATAGTAACGCAAAGCGATATTATTGTGATAGTTAGTTTTCAATCAGAAGAAACTAAGCTTATCTTTGATGGCTTTACATCTTCTCAGTATCCGCCAAATATCCAAAAAAGTGCTTTACGAAAACTCCTTATCCTTGATGCTGCCACATCAATTAATGACTTACGTGTTCCACCCGGTAATTGTTTAGAAAAGTTAGTTGGCGATAGGAAAGGGCAGTATAGTATTCGCATTAACAATCGATGGAGAATCTGCTTTGTTTGGACTGACGAGAACAATGCTTCAGAAGTTGAAATAGTAGATTACCACTGACGCAGGTCAATAATTATGAACAACAACCGTCTGCCAAATATCCACCCTGGGGAAATCCTACAATTAGAATTTTTAGAGCCACTCAATATCACCCCTTATCGATTGAGCAAGGATATAAATGTACCTCAGACACGGATTAGTGAAATTTTATCTGGAAAACGCAGTATTACAGCTGATACAGCCTTGCGTTTATCCCGCTATTTTGGTAACAGTGCTCAGTTTTGGTTAAATTTACAAACGCAATACGATATACGTCAAGCTCTTGAAGAAAATTCAGAAGTTTATAATCAAATACCTACGCTTCCGTATAATGATGTAGCTTGAGTTTCTTTAGGTGTTTGTTTACTACAACAATTACACAAGCTGAAATACTTTATGGCATTGCCATACTACCAGAAGGAAAGCGTAAATATCAATTTTACCAAGCCGCTACTTTAATGTTTGCAGAAGACTTCGCAGGGCGTGTTCTTGCATTTGATGAATCTGCGGCTGTCGCTTTTGCTAATATTTCAGCCCAAAGACGACTAAGTGGAATGCCCATATCTCAAGCTGATACCCAAATTACTGCTATTTGTTACTCTCATAACGCAGCCATAGCAACTCGTAATGTTGTTGATTTTGCCAACTGCGGAATTTTTATTATTAATCCTTGGGAAGAAAAATTACCATAGCATTAATTCTGCTCATTTGCTTACTTTGCCTTAAAACGATCTTTTGCTTCCTGAAACGCCTGTTGCATAACTGATTGAATTTTTTGTGGATCGGGTTTTTTTCCTCCCATCAAATCGCCAAAGTAAACGCAAGCACCTTCTCCTAAAGCCCAAGTGTATGCAGCTGCCCAAGAAGCAGCTATAACGCTGCCGAAACCTGGTATAAATTTAATTAACTCACGTCCAATTGCCCGCGCTAAGAAACCACTGGCTATTGTACTGACGATTCCTCCTGCTTGGGACGGGCTTAATGTTTGCCCATATAATTTCCCTAGCAAACCTACCATTGATACTTGCAAAGCTGTCAGGACTGGTAGTGTGGCGAATGGTAATGGTACAACTGCGATCGCTGCTGTCATCACGGAAAAAACTAATATATAGCGTCGTCCAGTGTCTCTGTAAATATTACCAATTTCTTTTCCCGTATCCTCATTTAATAACTGATGGATTGCACGAGCTTCTGCTTCTGGAAGCAAGTCTGCAAGTGTATCTCTGAATGCTTCCAAGCCATAGAATACAGGCGTGTAACCATCCTCTTCTAAAGTAAAGTCAATCAAGACAGCGCGATCGTACAATCCTGTAAAAGATTCTTGTATGGCGGTAAATGCTCTATTAACCTCCTCATATTCTGGCGGATAAGCCGGATGATTCTCTGTACCGGGAGGATAAAGTTCATGCAAACAGGTTACTGCTAACAGACAAGGAATTTCTGGATGCTTTTGACGCAGTTCTCTCGCAATTCCTCGCAGTGTATCCGTTGCAAAATCATTAATTTTCACTGTCAAAATCAAGGATCTAGCACCGTAATTCTGCTGTTGCAAATTCCCTAGCAGTTCTTGAACGATCGCCTCAGTCTCCTGACTCACATCCCCAAGTCCCACTGTATCTGTAAAGATGAGCAACGGCAAATCGTTAGAAGGATAAGCATAACGTTCGGTATGCTCTGTATGAGGACGAAATCCCTGACCAACAATTTCAGCCGAAACTCCTGTCAATCCCCGAACAATGGAACTTTTCCCCGCTTGAGGTTTCCCAATCAATAAAGCATCTGTTGTCGGTAATTCTGCTCGAACCCTCTCCAAGATTTCAGCAACTTGAGTTTCACTCACACTGAACCATTTAACCAATGTCTGAGCTATCCGATCTACAGGTAGAAATTTCATAAAACCCGTGGTTGCTTGATTCCAGATACCGACAACAGAATCTGTCAGTGAATTTTCACCCGACTTGGTATCTATCTCTGAAGTCGGCTCACTAGATGGTTGGGGATTGGGCATTGGCGATTGGGGATTGGGCATCGGCGATTAGCGATTGGCGATTGGTGAGACAGCCCTGATAGCGTTCGCGAAGCGTGTGCCTTGCACATAGCGTGGTGCGAATGCGCCATAGGAGGGTTTCCCGACCTAGGGGACTGCGTTCGCGTATAGCCCTTGCGGGCATAGCCTGCGGCATCGCGTTCGCGAAGCGTGTGCCTTGCACATAGCGTGTCGCGCTAGCGACTCAGCGTCTCCGGAGGAGATACGCGAAGGGCAATTGCGCTAGATCTCCGACTTCTTCAACAAACCGGAGATCTAAACAGATGAGAACTATCAAATAATAGCTGCTCACTGGTCACTGGTCACTGTTAATATTTTATCTATTTTCAGGGCTCACAATATACTTGTAAGCAGGCGTGTTAATCGCAACTGGTTCCATCCTTCCCTGAGCTACCAGCGTTTGGTAAACTAAGGCACTCATCTCACCACGAGACAGGGTTTTTCTCGGATTAAGAACATTACGTTCTGGATAATTCACAACAAGATTTGCCCTGGTTGCTTTTGTAACCTCATCTACTTTATCTTGTGGAATTTCTCTGGCATCAGTGTATAAATTTGTTATAGCTAACGAGTCAGGACGGTTAGAATTTGCCGAGCGCTCGCCTGTTTTTGCTTCTTCACCCGTACCAACCTGTTGTACTGGAGCAACTTTAGCTGCATTTGCTTTTGCAATTAATAGTGGCTGCATTAAGGAAGTCATTGCCAACGGTAACATAATAAACTTCCTCGTTGGTTTTCTTGCTTGTTGATTCGTTACAGGTGCGGTAGCAACTGGTGAACTCGTGGTTTGTGCAGTTGTAGAAGTGGGAGTTACCACTTTTGATAAAGCCGCTATTGCATCAACCTTGGAAACATTTTGATTGGGACGAAAGACGCCATTAGGATAACCTGTCATCAATCCTTGTTCGTAAGCGTCTTCTATAGCAGGAGCCGCCCAATATCCCTGTGGAACATCTTTATAAGCATCACCGCCAGATATTTGTCGAACTGGTGGGCGATTAAAAGCTTTATCAATCATGGCAGCAAACTCATCACGATTGACTGATTGTTCTGGTCGAAATTTACCATCTGGATACCCAGATACTATATTTTTTTCTGCTAAACCTTGAATAAATGGCTGCGCCCAATAATCGGGCTTTACATCAGGAAAAATTTGTTGCGTTGAATTTTGTTGTGCTGAATTTTGAGCATAAGTTTCTTTTGAGACATTAGACACTAAGAGTAAACATAAAGTTGGCAAAGATACAACTGGCAAAAATAACCGTAGGAATCTATTCATTAGTTATGCCCCCGAGTACGTCTCTCTCTACTGGTAATATTAATGAAATAACTTCATTGATTTATCCCTCTGATGGTATAAGGGATCTTACCAATTGACATGCTGTTCAAACAAAACTAAATCTTTCTTATTCTCACGCAACTTTTGCCTTTGTTCGGGAGTAAGGACTGCTTCTATTTTTTGCATATATAATTGCATCAGTTCTTGCACTTTAGTTCTTGCACTTTGGCTTTTTGCTCGGAAGTTGGTGTTTGCAAAGTGATTTGTACGGGTTGACCGGATTGGAGTTGATTTTTTTGTTCTTCTGTTAATTGTGGCTGAGGTATCAGTTCCGAAACTTGAGGCAATATGGCTTGCTGAATTTGCCGAATTTGCTTTTTTTGCTCGTCAGTTAGGTTAATATCTTCAACATCGGGAAAAGGCTCTTTTTGTGAAAAGGCTTGGTCGTGAGGTTTAACTCTCAGCGTTCCTAGTTCATTGGAAATTTGAGCAAAGATTTTTGCTTCGCCAAAGGTGATATCAGCTTTAGCCGTTAGCGTCACTACCGTAAAAGCGAGCGGGGCAATTAGTATAGATATGAGTTGAGGCTCACCGGTCAATGCTTTGCTTGTAGAACGCCAAAGTCGGGAAAAGTTAGCTAACGCTAACCAGAAACTCCGAGAATATGCTCTTCGCATTGACGCTCGGGCAACTTCTACAGGAACGCAATCGTATTGCTCGCGAAATTCATGATTCATTAGGTCACTCACTTACGGCACAAAGTATCCAGTTGGAGAGTGCTTTGTTGTTCCTGCAATCTAATCTTGAAAAAGCCAAAACTTTTTTGGTAGAAGCAAAGCAACTGGGTAGCAATGCTCTTAAAGAAGTACGGATGTCTGTAGCTACATTGCGTTCCGATCCTCTGTACGGAAAGTCTTTAGAATCTGTACTGACAGTTCTAATCGTAGATTTTCAGCGTAGAACTAGAATTACTCCAAACTGTATTTTTAACTGATCTCAATCTTTACCTGCTGAAATTTGTACAGCTAGCTATCGTATTGTTCAAGAAGCCCTGACAAACACAGCAAAACACAGCGCTGCCACTCATGTCAAAATTAATATACAGGTAACCGTGAGTTTACTAAGTTTAGAAATTTATGATAACGGTAAAGGCTTCAACCCATATCAAAACACAACTGGATTTGGCATACAGGGCATGAGGGAGCGAACATTAGCGTTAGGAGGCCAATTTTATATTGATAGTAAACCGGGTGAAGGTTGTTGTATTATTTATATTTCAGAAAGAACTGTGAAAAATCATGTTACAAGTATTTTAAGTCGGTTAAATTTACCCGATACGGCAGTATAGCCGTTAAGCTTCGCTTATCGGACCCAAGCGGCTATCTTTGCTAATTCTTTTAATAGTGACTAGCGATCGGTAGTCAGTTGTAGGGTGGGCAATGCTCATCAATAGAGTTTTGGTGGGCATTGCCCACCCTACGTGTATTTCATATATTCAAGAGAATTAATATAATCAATATTGTAATTATTCCCAGTAATTCTTCCAATTGTCTTTAAAAACTTCTTGAAGTCTTTTGAGATAAGCATTTGTTTTAATCTTGACCCTCCATAAATCTTCACTACTTTTACCTCCTTTACAAATAACACCTTCAGCTACATTGTATTTTCCTTCACGAACGTCATCTATGAATTTTCCAGTTAGTTTTCCTCTATAAACAACTTTGGCAATATTTAATTCCTTGAAATCTTTCACAAATTTTTCTGGTTCAATCATGCCTTTATCAGTTTGAACGTCAAATAAGACAAGTTGTTTTGAATCTTCCTTTTTGTGCATTCCTGCAAAGGATGAGGCTCCAAAAAATTCAGTGAAAACAACGATCTCTGGGCAATGATAATCTGGGTTGTTATGGAAAATAGTTGCTAGTGCATTTGCAAAGTCTCTCAAAAAAATGCTAGCTGCTTCCTCTAAACCGGGATGAGCAGCATTAAAGTCTGTAATACCCATTTCATCTAGGTCAAATCTGTTACGGCGCGTACCGAAGGCATACCAGCCTAGTTCGGAATCCCAAACCCAGTGTAGATTTGTGCCATCATACTTCTCAAAAGCGATACATTGCTTGAAAGGGCAGTTTTTACTGTCAGGAATTTTGGGATACGCAAGTTTGATTTGTGTCATCTCGTAACTTACAAAAATGCAAGCGCATAAGTATTATTCCGGATTTTCGATTTTAAACCGGAAGCTGAGCTATACAATATGTAACAGACCATTGTAGATAAAGGAAATTGCTTCTTCAACTTATGCCTATCTTCTCTAACCGAACATTCCGCATAACAATAGGTTTTGCCGCTTCACTACTGGTTTGTTTAGCTAGCCATTATCTCTATACTCAGTCAACAACTCAACCAATTGCCCAACAAAATTTAACTTCTCAAAACCTCTCCTCAATCCATAATAATTTCCTGCTTCCGCAACCCTCAAACAAGCAAGGTAAGCAGAACACTCCATCAACGAAAGAACCTACAATCGTACCGAAGACTTATCAAGTGATTGATGAGTTGCAAAAAGATAAATTCCAAGTTTCTGGCGATCGCGTTTTTACACAAGGAAAACTCCCAACTGTTAAAGTGGATTTTAATCAAGCAGATTTATTAGCGACTCTCTCAAATACCAGAAAATATTTTGAAGATTATGCTACAGAAGATCCAAATCTTCAAAGACCGGGATTGCTACAAACTCAAGGAATCACCGTACAAGATGCGATCGGAACTTTGGATTTCATGATTGCTGTCTTACAGGAAGATATAAATAATAAGAGACCGACTCGGTTACAAGATCCAAATTTTATCAACACTAACTTCCGAGTTATGAAGTGGTCTGCTTATAATCCAGAGAATCCAGGTCAGAGACGACTGAGACTCACAAAATATGCTGTTTTTATTCATCCGGGTTCTCGTAAGAAAACTCGCACTTTTAATACAGCTATTTATAGTTTAAAAGATAATTTAATAACAGATGATTTCTATACTAAGTATACCAAGCAAGATGTGTTATCAGGTATTTACGAGCCAGGAGGCAAAGAATTTGGTAAAGTTGAAACCCTCGCCTATTTAACTCGGCAAGGATTGGAAGAAGCTCTAATGGAGGGAACAATACTAATTAAATTTACTGATGGTTCCGAAGCCTTATTTAACGTAGATCGAAACAATGGAATTCCTTATATTCGAGGTACAGTAGCAACAGCACAAAAGCGCTATTGGTATTTTAGGAAAGTCAATGCCATTAAAGGCTATGGCTATAAGATAGACGCAAAAATTTCTATTTCTCCTGGAGTTACGTTTGCTGGAGATATCCTTAACATAGGTTTAGGAAAAGTTGTTGCTCTTGAATACCTTCAAGGTGGACGCAAACAATTAAAACTAGGAATTATTGCGGACACAGGTGGAGCATTTTTACCCAATCTTCATCAACTCGATTTCTTAGCAGGTATTTTTCAAGGGAAAACTGATTTCGCTCGCAACATCCGTCAACTCCCTGAGTATGCGACAGCGTATATTTTAGTGAAGAAGTGAATTTTATCCCTAGTAGGGTGTCAAAACCAATGCCCAATCCCCAATCCCTATTCCCTAATCCCCATTTTCCAGTAAGATAATTTCTACAATTACTACTGAATCTCGGAGTTAAAAGCCATGCCAATGGCAGTTGGGGTTATTGAAACTCAAGGTTTTCCTGCGGTGCTTGCTGCAGCTGATGCAATGGTGAAAGCAGCAGAAGTTACCCTTGTATATTATGGTTTAGCAGAAAGTGCTCGATTGTTGGTTGCAGTTCGTGGAGATAAAGCTGAGGTGGAAAGAGCCGTTGAAGCTGGTATTGCTGCTGGTAACGAGCAATCTAATGGTGGTAAGGTCATTACCTACTACATCGTTCCCAATCCCCCAGAAAACGTAGAAAACGTTTTGCCCATACACTTTACTAAAAAATCGGAGCCATTCCGTGTTTCTTAAGAAGTGAGTAGGGAGTAACGCTAAAGTGAAAGAAAACTTATCAAAATAGGTAGAAACATTCGTACAATTATCTTGTTGCGCCAGATACGTTTACTGATATAGGAGATAGCCAATGCCACTACAGGCAGTTGGAGCGATTGAAACTAAAGGTTTTCCTGCTGTACTTGCAGCAGCAGATGCGATGGTGAAAGCAGGTCGAGTCACCCTCGTTGGATATATAAGAGTAGGTAGTGCTCGCTTTACAGTTAACATACGGGGTGATGTTCAAGAAGTAAAAACTGCTATGGCAGCAGGCATTGATGCCGTGGAAAAGGTTCATGGCGGTACTCTGGAATCATGGGTTATCATTCCACGTCCCCATGAAAACGTCGAAGCTGTTCTCCCTATTGGTTATACAGAAGAAGTCGAACAGTACCGACAAGCAGTAGAAAATCCAATAGTAAGAAGGTGACTGGGGATTGGCGATTGGTCACTGGTCACTGGTTACTGATTACTGGTCAGGTGATTATGTCTAAAGTCTCTATTATTATCCCGACTTTAAATGAGGAGAAGTGCCTGGGGCGTACTCTACGCCATCTGAGTCTGTTAACGCCACCTGCAAAGGAAGTGCTGGTTGTTGATGGCAGAAGTTCTGATGCCACTATCACCATAGCCGAACAAGCAGGCGCTTCTGTCCTGATTGCTCAAAAGTGCGGACGTGCAGCACAAATGAACCAGGGCGCGAAAGCAGCTTCTGGAGACTATTTGTGCTTTGTACATGCCGACACTCTGGTGTCAGATGACCTCGTGACTTTGATAGAGGAGACATTGGCAGACCAATCTGTAAGTGCAGGTGGTTTTATTTCTCTGATGGCGGGAGATAAAACCACTCGTTGGGGTGTGACGCTACACAATTTTTTGAAAACTTATTACGCACCACTGCTTTTTCGCCCTCACTTGTTTGTTCGAGGATTGCGTTTGTTGTTTGGGGATCAAGCTATATTTGTACGTCGTACTGATTTTTTGGAATGCGGAGGTTTTGACAACAATCTCCCGATCATGGAAGAAGCTGACTTGTGTTTGAAGTTGGTGCAACGGGGAAGAATTTGTTTGCTTAACCGCATTGTTCAAAGTAGCGATCGCAGAGTAGCACATTGGGGCCCCTTTAAAGCAACAGCTATATATCTTTACATTGGATTCCTTTGGGGTGTTGGGGTTTCGCCGCAATACCTCAAGCGTTTTTATGAGGAGATTCGCTAGTTGGGGATTTGCAAAAATACATTCTTTATATTGTGGGGTAGGCGTCCTCGCCAGCCCCCACTTCCTAACGGGCGAGACGCCCGTACCACAAGAGATTTTTAGAGTACCACAAGAGATTTTTAGAGTACCACAAGAGATTTTTAGAGTGGAAAGGCATTAAGACACGGAGGCATTTTATCGGTGGTATAATCCCTAAGTAACCCTAAATACATAGAACGCTTAATTTACGGTATAAAAAATATTAGTACGGAATACAGTATGATGAGATAATTTGATTAACGAAGAAACGCTCAACAGAGTTCCCTGTTTCCTTCTTCAACGAAACATATATTGGCAAAACCGCGTCTAGACGAGGGTTGGTTATCTTCGTGCTGAAAGAGCGGGTGCAAAATGTTGGTTCAAAAAACCTCATCATATACACCGTTATACCGTGCATCCCTAGCATGTTGTCATAAAAACGGTTTTCTAGGTTAAATTTACTTGCCGTGGTTGAGGAAAATGTAAATTTTTGTAAAGCCACAAAAGGTCTAGAAAATGGAGTGTTCCGCGATTTGAGCTAGATAAAAGTGCTTCAGGAGATAAAACTTTCTGCATAACTCTAGCGAACCAGAACGTAATACAAAATAGAGACGCGCTTAGTTTATGACGGACATGATTTTATCAGGGGCAACTGCCAGCGAACAAGTTAAGTGGGATAAAAGGGGGTTGTGATGATGCAAACTTTAAAACAGGGTTTCGAGGAGCGCAATCTCACTATGGCGTTGGAGGCAGAAAAACTGGCACGGTATTGGCGAAAGCGGTTAGCTGAGGAGTGCCCAGAACAAAATATTGTCAATCAGGAAAGTATCGTTGATTGGCTTTTAGGAAGCGATTTGCAACGATTTGAGGTACTCTCCCCCAAGGAGTTAGATATTGCTCAGCAAGCTATGGAGTACCGCTATCGGATTTTGCGTCAACGTTACTTGGGTATTGCCAGAGAACGTGCTTATCGCAACTTGATAACTCGATTGGGTAGTCTGGTTACATTACGTAACAAAATTCAGACGTGGGTTGCCTTAAGCCGGGATCGCCAACGGACAGTGTTAGACGTGTTGCAAGAAGTTATCCAAGAATTATTGCAGAGTGATAACTATATGCAGCAGCAAATGCTTGCTATTGGTGAATGTACTACTGATGACAGGTTAAAAAATGCCCTCCTGTTTGCCAGTGTGGAAGAGTATTGTTTGCGACCAGTACGCAATCAACCATTGCTTGTGTATCGTTTTGTAAACTATCTGAGACGAACTCAACGAGGTGGTTTAACTCAAGTGCCAAGCAGCGATCTAGTCAGGCTGGTTTCAGAAGAAATTCTCACAGATGACAACGATAACCGGGTGAACTTGGTGGATACTCAAGCGATTGTAGAGTATCAAGAAGCACAAGAAGTCGAGGAACAACAAACGCTTCGTCAAGCTGTGAAGCAAGAATTTGAAACGTACTTGAGAGAACATCTCGGAGAAGAAGCAGTGAAGTGGCTGCATCTTTACCTGGAAGGGAAATCACAAGATGCGATCGCTAAACAACTGAATAAACCCATTAAGGAAATCTACCGTCTCAGAGAGAAAATCAGCTACCACGCAGTCCGCGTATTTGCGCTGAAAGATAAACCAGAACTGGTAGATGGTTGGTTGTCAACTTCTTTAGAAGAACACAATTTGGGTTTAACACCGAAGCAATGGGAGCAACTCCATGAGAAATTGACTGCAATGCAGCGACAAATACTGGAGTTGCGAAAAGCAGGTCGTTCCATAGAGGAAATCGCTCAACAATTAAAAGTTAAGACTCATCAAGCTATGGGTGAATGGACAAAAGTTTACTTGATAGCTCAAGGCATGAGAACCCAAGGTGAGTGAGTGCTTAATTTTGACTCAATTACTACAGCTCTATATATAAATATGGGAATCATTAAGGAAAAAAACCGATCTTATTCACTCTAACCACAAATTAAGTTTGGGGATTGCGTGCTTACCCAAGACGCAACACTCAGTTACAAAGTAATCCAAGCACTGGCGCGTCCAATTTTGAGATGGACGCGCCACTTTTAACTTTTTTTACTCTACGATCGCATTCTGTTTACTGCCAACTGAGTTATGGGCAGTATAGGATATATAGAAACATCTAGCATCAAAACCGTATGTTGTCTTCAGAGGGTAAACCAGCTGATACCACGGTCAGTGGTAAGCAAGTGCTACCCAGCACACAAAATCAATCGGAAAAAGGACTCGACCGAGAGCAAATTTTTCGGTTGATTGAAAGTACCTTGTCCTTTGAAGCGTGCCTGTATCACCAAATTTTGCCCTTTAACATAAAAGACAACAATTTGGTATTGGGAATGGTGAATCCGCAAGACAATGCGGCTATAGATTATGTGAACCGCATACTGCCATACATCAATTGCACTATGGAAACTCAGCCCATCAACGGCGATACTCACCGCACCATACTCTCAGCGTACCTGAATCATAAAAACACAGGGGCGACTGGGGGTAAACCAATGCCAACATCTTGGGAAGACATTGCTCAAGAAAAAAAACCGGCAGCGATCGCGGATAACTCAGATACACAAATTAACAGTATTATTCCTGAAATGCCGGAAAGGTATTCAGATAAAAAATATACTCAATCACAAATGGGACAAAATGGCGATACTGTTTGGCAGTTTGGTTATTCAACCTTCAATGAATCAGAAGGTTCGACACCAACTCCCCACCATGAAAGTCCTAGCCCAAGTCAAGAACAAAAAGATAGGGATGCTCATAAAACAGTCCTACCTTCTAACTTACACATTTTGCACTTACCCAGCCTTGACGCTATTAGTCCAGTTGAAGAATTAGCGACACTACCACCCAGAAAATTACTAGAACAGTTACTAGGACGAGTTTTATCAGACGGAATTGGTCGTTTGTACTTGGAGAGAAGACCTTACCACGGCAGAATCCTCTGGAGTGAAAATGGAGTATTGCAGTCTGTCTTAGAAAAAGTACCTCTCTCTGTCTTCCAAGGAGTGCTCAATGAATTAAAGCGTTTTGCGTCTCTACCTATGACTACGGTTGTAGAACCAAAACAGGTAGAGAAGGAATGCCTTTATCAACAAAATCGCCTGTTACTGCGCTTGCGCGTCATGCCTGGAATGTATGGCGAAGAGGCAACATTACAAGTGTTGCGGGGAGCAGCTTTAAAATTTTATCAACAGCAACAATTAGCGCGTTTGAGTCGTGATGCAGCCGGAATTTCTCAGCAATTGAAGTTCAAGTTACGCGAACTCCAAGAACGCCTGAGTCTTAATTCTAATCTTGATAACGGACAACTAGAAGCTTTCAATAGCTTAAATCGAGTGCTGGAAAATTTAGATATGCAGATAAAGGTACTGACAGATATTCCAGAACCACCACCACCAAAAAAAAGAAAAGAAAAAGGATTTGAGTAGTTAGTCATCAACCACTAACTACTAACCACTAACCACTAACCTTTTATTTATTCAAAAATATATTTCATGCAGATTGAGGTTTTTAGTGAACTGTTTCCTTTGATGAGTACTGCCAACCCCCAAACAATAGAATGGCTGCTCTCCGTTGCTATCGCTCATGAATATCCAGCAGGAAGAGCTGTTCTTATGGAAGATGCCTGGGGTAATGCACTTTACTTTCTGGTTTCTGGTTGGGTGAAAGTTCGACGTACAGCAGGCGACGATTCTGTTGCTATAGCAATTCTGGGTCGAGGCGATTTTTTTGGAGAAATGGCAATCTTAGATGAATCCCCTCGCTCAACCGATGTTATTGCTCTCTCGCCTGTAAAGTTGCTTAGTATTTCTAGAGAACGCTTTATTCAAATATTATTTAAAGATCCACAATTACATCATCGAATGCTGCAACTCATGGTGCGTCGAGTCAGGCAAATTAATGTCCGCTTGCAAATGCGTTCTTCACCCCCAGCTGTCAAGTTGGCTCATACTCTTGTCACCTTGGGTGAGAGTTACGGTCAGTCCTTAGAAAAAGGAAAAGAAATATATAATATTCCGTTCAAGGATTTAGCAGATGTCACAGAAATTGGTATTGAAGAAACTACAAAAATTATGGAAAAATTACATGAAAAAGGCTGGATTAAAATTGATAAATATAACAACAGCATCTATTTAGCCAATTTTAAACAACTGGTAAATTTGGCAGGCAAAGTCTAGTAAGAAATGGTGACTAGCGATTGGGGACTGGGTAAGAACACAAGATAATAATTAGATTTTCTTGTGGAACAGGCGTCTCGCCTGTTTATATATCCCACAATGTCTATCTCTAGAGAGATGTATTTTTTATTACTAAATAAGTTGCATATTCTCTCTAATTTCGATTTATTCTTGAAGTAGTGCTATTAATGATAGATAGTAATAGATTTTACTCAGTAAAAAGTATAGATTACTGTAATAGTAAGCAAGTTTTTTTACTTGAAACTATTGACTCTTGACCATTGATTGTTGACTAATGACTATTAACTAGTCACTTGTCACTAGTACCTAGATCTCCTAATACACAACCACTGATGACTAAAGTAACTGTACTGCAGAGCAATACTTATCAGCAGCAGACTGTCCCGACAATTCACTATCAAGTCACGATGTCCCAACCAGAAGCGCATCTATTTGAGGTGACGCTGCAAATTACGGACTACCCATCCCCTGTCTTGGACTTAAAATTTCCTGTATGGACTCCAGGTTCGTATTTAGTACGAGAATACGCCAGACATTTGCAAGATTTTGCTGCTTTTACTCAAGATAAGCCTTTGCTTTGGCAGAAAATTAGTAAAAATCATTGGCAGATTGAGACAAATGGTGCATCAAAAGTTACCATTTCTTATCGCGTTTTTGCTAATGAGTTAACAGTACGGACAAATCATCTAGACGGTAGCCATGGCTATTTTAATGGTGCAGCATTGTTTTTTAGAATACCAGGTTGGGAAAAATACCCAATTGAGGTAACTGTTGTACCACCACGCCCAGACTGGCGGGTGACTACAGCACTACCCCCAGTTCCAGAAAAAGAAAATTCTTTCTATGCTCTAGATTTTGATACTCTTGTAGATAATCCTTTTGAAATTGGAGACCATCAGTTATATCAGTTTGATGTTTTGGGAAAGTCTCACGAACTCGCTATCTGGGGTAAAGGCAATTTAAAAGTCCAGCAAATGATTGCAGATCTGAAAAAGATTGTCACGGCAGAAGCAAAGATGTTTGGTGGATTGCCATATCCAAAATACGTGTTCCTGCTGCATCTATTTAATCAGGCACATGGTGGTTTGGAGCACAAAAATTGTTGTTCGCTCATATATCAAAGGTTTGGATTTCGCGATCGCGAAAAATACGAACGCTTCATACAACTAGTCGCCCACGAGTTCTTTCACCTGTGGAACGTCAAGCGCATTCGTCCCCAAGCATTAGAAGTTTTTGACTACGATCGAGAAAACTACACCCCTTCTTTGTGGTTTTGTGAGGGGACAACAAGTTACTACGACTTACTGATACCCTTAAGGGCGGGAATTTATGACGCTAAATCCTTCCTCAGCAATTTGAGCAAGGAAATCACTCGTCACGAAACCACACCAGGGCGGAAAGTACAACCTCTGTCGGAATCGAGTTTTGACGCTTGGATTAAACTCTATCGTCAAGATGCAAACAGTGGCAATTCCCAAATATCCTACTATCTCAAGGGAGAGTTAGTGTCTTTGCTACTCGATTTGCTGATTCGTTCGCGCAATGAAAATCGGCTCTCGCTTGATGATGTCATGGTCAAAATGTGGCATCAATTTGGCAAAGATGAAATTGGTTACACCCCAGAACAATTGCAAGAAGCGATCGAGTCTGTGGCTGGAGTCGATTTGAGTGATTTCTTTAAACGCTACATTGATGGGACAGAAGATTTACCTTTCAAGGAGTACTTAGAACCCTTTGGCTTGCAACTCGTTGTGGAAACTGAGGAGGAACCATATCTAGGTATAAGAGTGAGTAGCGATCGCGGACGAGAAATCATCAAGTTTGTAGAAGCTGGCTCTCCCGCACAATTAGCTGGAATCGATGCTGGAGATGAGCTGCTAGCTATTGATGGTTTGCGAGTAACGGCAAATGACTTGTGCCAAAGGCTCAAAGATTACCAACTAAACGATACCATTCAAGTTACAGTTTTCCATCACGAAGAACTTCGTACCCTACCTGTGACTTTGGCTGCTCCACGTCCTAGTAAGTATCAGGTCAAACCGCAAGAAAAACCATCTGTAATACAGAAAAAAAACTTTAGTGGTTGGTTGGGCACGACTTTTAATAGTTTGTAATTTTTAATTCGTAATTCGTAATTAAACTAATAATTACGAATTACGAATGACAACCTTTCAAGTAAAATTGATAACAAACAAAGTAGGGAGAGAAGATAAAATGCAAAAATACATATGCACTGTTTGCGGTTATGAATATGACCCAGAACAAGGAGATCCAGAGAGTAACATAGAACCGGGAACAGCATTTAAAGATATCCCAGAAGATTGGGTATGTCCGGTTTGTGGTGCAGATAAATCTCAATTTGAAGTTGAAGAATAAGAATTATTTATATCAAGATAGGAAATGTCAGATCTAGAAATCTGGTTTTTCACACGTTATCGATCCCCCCAACCCCCCTTTTCAAAGCTACGGTGTACACACAAGTCTGAAATAGTTTGCAAATGGAGGTTTGAGCTTATATTTTACCCCACCCTAACCCTCCCCGATGTCTTGGGGAGGGAACTTGATTTTCAGGAAAGGAAACTTGATTTTCAGTTTCCCCCCTTTATAAGGGGGGATTAAGGGGGGTAAATCTAGCTTGTGTGTACACCGTAGCTTTTCAAGGGGGGCTATGCGTCAGTCCTAAATACCTTTGCCAATTTCTGAAAAGCCTCACAAACTGGAATGTAGCTACACTATTTAGTGAAAATTCATTCCTCCGATATACATAATTTTGTATTACTCCCTTTCCGCCATAAGATTACCGATCGCCTTCTCCTCTTTCCTCTGTGTCCTCTGCGCCTCTGTGGTTCATTTAATTAAGTAATCTTCAAGCCGGATAGGAGTAATTAAAATCTTGTTTTTATTTTATTTTTTTATATTAATAAATATTAACAGTGACTAGTAACAAGTGATTTCTTAATTCTCAATACAAAATCTAAAATCCAAAATTGAATAAGTTCAGAAAAATTCAGAGAAGTTGGGTAAGATTGGGGGTTTAAGGTCAGAAGTTTTTTTTGATAAATATAGGGTTTATCGTTATTACTATAGCTGGTTTTTTGAGGAAAATTTCTGATGAGTACCGTACCCCACTCTGAATACAAATATCAAATAGGGGGAAGTTTACCTCCCAATGCTCCTACCTATATTGAGAGACAAGCAGATTTTGAACTCTACAACGCTTTATTAGCGGGTGAATATTGTTATGTCCTCAATTCACGTCAAATGGGTAAGTCTTCCCTCAGAATTCATACCATGTTTAAGCTGCACGAACAAGGAATGTGTTGTGCAGAAATTGAACTCAGTGGGATTGGTAGCCAACAGATTACACCACAGCAATGGTATGGAGGTATTATTCAAGAGCTAATTAGTGGTTTTGAACTAAAAGTCAACCGCCGGAATTGGTTGCGCGAACAAAATGACTTATCGCCAATACAACGGTTAGGAGAGTTTATTGAAACAATTTTATTAAAGCAAATCAATCAAAAAATTATTATTTTTATTGATGAAATAGATAGCGTTCTTAGTTTAAGTTTTCCTACAGATGAATTTTTTGCTTTTATTCGTAATTGTTATGATAAACGTGCAACTAAGCCAGAGTATAGAAGGCTTTCTTTTGTACTTTTGGGGGTAGCAACACCTTCAGATCTGATTCAAGATGAATTTGCAACACCTTTTAATATTGGTCGAGCTATTGAATTGAAAGGATTTCAATTTCATGAAAGTGTAGCTTTAATTGAGGGATTACTTGACAAAGTGAGTCATCCTGAGCTTGTTTTAAAAGAAATTCTTTACTGGAGTGGCGGACAACCTTTTCTAACACAAAAAATATGTTGGCTAATTTCTCAGGAACCAGAAATACAAACTCCTGAATCAATCGGTCAATTAGTACGATCGCGAATGATTAATGATTGGGAATCTCACGACCAGCCAGAACACTTGCGAACCATTCACGATCGCATATTACGCTCTCGTTCTCAGCAAAAGTTACTACACTTATATTTACAAATTTTAAAACGGGGCAAAATCCCGGCAAAAAATAATTGCGAGCATTTGGAATTACGTTTATCAGGGTTAGTAAACCAGCAACAAGGTCAGTTAGTTGTAAAAAATCCAATATATCAAGCTGTCTTCAATCGCAATTGGGTTAACCAACAAATCCAAACTCCTGAAACTCGTTGGAATGTCCTTCTTATAAAAACTGTAACGGTAGCGAGTTTTTTAGTGACCAGTTTGACCATTGGAATGAGAACGCTAGGTTTTCTGCAATCCTGGGAACTACAAGCTTATGACCAATTGATGCAATTGCGCCCTGATGAGGGAAAAGACGAACGGCTTTTACTCGTCACTATTACCGAACAAGACGTACAGTCTCAACCTGTGACAGAACGAGGTGCTGCTTCCCTATCCGAACGCTCGTTGACACAGTTGTTAGCTAAATTAGAGCGATCGCAACCGCGAGCTATTGGTTTGGATATATATCGTGAAATACCTGTGAGCGCAAATAACAAAAACTTAGCAATAAGGATGAAAAATAGTAGTTTTTTTGCCATCTGTAAGTATGGTAATCCGGGTGTTGCTGCTCCAAAAGAAGTTCCAAAGAATCATCAAGGCTTTAATAATGTTGTCATAGACTCTGATGATGTTCTCCGCCGCCATCTCTTAGCAGTAAGTAACGCCAAGCCATGTCAAAATAGTTATGCTTTTAGTTGGCAATTAGCCACACATTATTTACTTCAAGAAAAAATTAAAAGCGGTTTTACGTCGGAGTCTTATTTAAGAATTGGTCAAACAGTCTTTAAGACTTTAGAAAGAAATACGAGTTTTTATCACAATATTAATGCTAGCGGTCATCAAATATTGCTCAACTACCGCGCTGCTGAACCTATCGCTGAAAAAGTAACCATGCAAGAAGTGCTGAGCGAGCGATTCAATCCCGATTTAGCCAAAGATCGTATCGTTCTCATTGGTACAACCGATCCTAGTTTTAACGACCATCGCTGGCGCACGATTTACGGTAGAGGTCAGGGGTCGGTACGAAGTTTAACGGGTTTGGAAATCCAAGCACATATGGTCAGTCAACTTCTGAGCAGTGTATTAGATCGCAGACCCTTAATTTGGTGGTTGTCAAAACCACTAGAAATTTTATGGATTGGGTTTTGGTCATTCGTTGGGGGTCTAGTGGCACGGTCTTTTAGGTTACCTGCAAGTATTTTACTAGGAGAAGCGATCGCAGTTACAATTTTATACGGTAGTTGTTGGAGCTTATTAGTGCTACAGGGTGGATGGTTACCATTAGTTCCTTCTGCTTTTGCTTTGATAGTGACTGCTAGTGGTTTAGTAATTATTAATACTTTAAAATATAAGACAAATTCTTAAGAGGTCATTCGTAGGTTGGGTTGAGGAACGAAACCCAACATTCCTTAAATCACCAAACATAATATGTTACGTATATTGTTTGAGGAACGAAACCCAATATTCCTTAAATCACCAAACATAATATGTTACGTAGGTTGGGTTTCGTTCCTCAACCCAACCTACTTTATAAATCATCTCTAATTAACGAACCTAACATCCGGAATACGGTACTTTAAATTTGTAGTCCAGTGTATTGGTGTCAATGTGAGATGCGGTATTATTCCAACATGAAAGAATTACAGAAATTACAGTTAAAAGGGTTATTGATTCTGTCTTGGGTAATATGTAGCTGGAATCTCCTTTCCGCACCCTCACAAGCACAAACCCAAATCATTACAAACAAAGCATCTCAATCAAAAATTCGCTTTATCCCACCACACAACGAGCCTCCCGATCGCGGAACGCCTCCAACAAATGACGGTACGGGAAGCCGAGGCGATTGCCTTGCCAAAAAAAATAAGCCTCCACTGACTCGCCTAGCAGGTAGCCATAACTTGAAATTGACCGTACAAGAACGTCCTACTCTCTGGATTTACGTTCCTTATACTTCCAATGAAGTTAACGACGGCGAATTTGTCCTGCAAGATGGGGATATAGACGTTTATCGAACTCGTTTTAAATTAAACGCGACACCTGGTATTGTGAGTGTAAGTTTGCCACCAGGTCTTCCACCTTTGGCAATTGGTAAAGAATATCGTTGGTATGTAGATATTAACTGCCCGAGTGCAACATCTAATAGCGAATCACTAACACCAGCTTCTTTAACAGGGGTTGTGCAGAGAGTCTCAGCATCACCCGAACTGCAAAAGGAGCTAAGTGCAGCAAAAACACCTCTAGAAAGAATTGCTGTTTACGCCAAACACGGTATTTGGTTGGAGACATTAACAGAATTAGCCCAACTACGCTTGAAAGAACCACAAAATCCCAACCTTCAGAATATTTGGAAGGATTTGTTAAGTGCTGAAAATGTTAACTTGGGCAGAATTGTACAAGAACCTATTGTTGGTGGCGTGACAGTGACCAGTAAGCAGTGACCGTTACGGGTTAGCCAGCTTCTCTCTCTTACTCTGCGCCCTCTCTTGCCTCGTGCGGTTCAATATGCAAAATAAAGATGGAACAGCTTATAACTCTTGACTGAGAAGCGGGGTAACTTGGTACAAACAACTTTTGTCTGGAAACCCATTGAAGATTTGCCTCTAAATTGGATGGCATTAGCTTCTACTGAACTGGAAGGTCTTGCGAGAATTTGGAAAAGTCAGGCTAGGAAATTTCAGGAGTCTGATGCATTGAAGAAATTTCATGAGCAGCTGAGCCGAGAGTGGGCTATTGAAACAGGCATAATAGAAAATCTGTATTCTATTGATAGAGATACAACACAACTTCTGATTGAAAAAGGAATTGAAACAGCTTTAATTCCTTATGGTACCACCGATAAACCAGCAACAGAAATTGTTCCGGTTTTAATTGCTCAACAAGAGGCTTTAGAAGCATTATTTAGTTTTGTTGCTCAAAAGCGGGTGGAGTGACAGACTCATTACAGCATTGATTTAAGGGCAAGGTATTATATGGGATGCGGAGGAAAGGATATGAAAAACGTTGGGTGGATGATGTGTTAGCAAGAAAGAAAGGTTTAGGATTTTAATTAGTATCGGAGAAACTAGATGAAAAGTTCTTTAGACATACCTGAAGACGCCTTTAAGACTCGTTATTCCTCACCAGAAGAATTTGCTTCCGCTCTCCGAAAAGCAGCTGCTATTTACTGGTATCAACGTACAGAAATTTCCCAAGGAAGAGCTAAAGCTGTACAGCAATCTAAAGTAAAAATTCGTTGCCGCTTACAAGATTTAATTGACGCTCAAGAGATGACAAGATCTGCATTAGCTCAAGCAACAGGGCTTACAAATGCAACAATCAGGGAATGTGGCAAAGAACCAAGGCGATTTCGCCATTGCTACTCATTTGATTAAATGGAAGAAAACCCACGAATTCTGATAATACGCACTCGCGCCACTCCCGAACAGATGAAGCAGATGTTGGAGGAGTTAAAGTTCTATATCAAGTTGGCAGTTGATATCGAACGGCGCATTCTAGCAGGCGGTGGCGAAATGCATGCTGATTGCGAGAAGGTTTTACTGTATGAGGGTAGCTCTCAAAGAAATATTTGGGGTGCTGGTTTCATGCCCTCCAATCAAAATATGACTTTCGATTCGCTCATAAACATTCGTTCCCGGCAAAACCGTTCAATGGAAATTTTGGACGATACGATAAGAGAACAAGTTGCCCAAGTCATTCAAGAGTTGTTAGGAGGCGTATGACAACCATAAGCATTGAGCGAGCACAATTCGTACAAAATGATATTCCCACTCGCCTTCATAACTTGGCGGCTCACCTGACTAAAATCAATTTACTTTCAACTGAGACAACACAACCTGATGAAGCAATTCGTCTCATTAGGGAAAGTCAGTACTTTATTGAGTGGACAGCTCGAGAGATGGATATTGACACTGCTGCAGAGTTGGTAGATTTAATGCGCGTTTTGTCTGGGTGGAAATTGAATTGGGAAAGTACATGGTCTGACGCCACAGCCAGAAACCAAGTAGCTGTTCAAGCTAGCTCTTGGTCGCAACGAGTTTTGGAGATGTCGGGAAAGTTGAATGAGCCTGCTGCATCTTAAGCGATCGCTCTTAGAGTGCCCAATAGAGGCGATCGCATTGCTCAAATTGTACAAAGCTGGCATTAAAAGCAGTTAGCGATCGCGCTCCATTAAACCGTATCATCTATCCACCCAGGGCAAACGCATCTAAAATTAATAAAACTAAATGGACAAAAAACTTAGTTTACAAGGGGTAAGCCCGTGCTGTCCGAATAGTATTTAACAAATATTTTGAATTCAAGTACTTTCTCAGCTTTGAAAATGTACTGTATTAGCAATAAAAGTTTCGACACGTTTAGTCAAGAAAAGTTGATATACATCAAGACAGTTCAGTTAAGGGTTACGGGTGAGAATTGTAGGCGAGCGTAAAGACGCAATTCATCGCGTCTTTACATAGGTTGACGGTGAGTGGATTATCTAAATTATAATGCTTATCAGCAGGGTACTATTCGCGCACATCGAGATTCTTGAATTAGTTTATGCACTGCAAGAATTAGGATTGCAGGGCGAGCTTGAGACGGACATAAATTAGTTTATTTTTGATTTGGCGATCGCAGCTACGAGAAATGAATACTTTTTATCGAGTGCCAAATAGTTTATCCACTTGCCAAATTAATGACAGCGAGAATGTAAAAATCTGTAACCCTTGTAATTTACTAATTACAATTATTGTGAAAGAACTCTGATTCCAAAAGTTACTTAATTTATAAATGGGTTGTCATGAGTGTCCCAGCAACTGGAAAACCGTGAACGTATGACTCGTAATTATTTTAAATACTCCCAAATAATAATTTGTTAAGTGGACAAACAGTTTGGCACTCAACAAATGTCATCACAAATGTAGCGACGGGGATCTTCTTGAGTAAGACCGTTATTAGGATTTTTCAAATAATCACGTAGGCAATCGCAACCGCGTTGCATCAGATCATCAAACGATTCAATCTGCCACCATCTCACATTTCCGTCAGTTCCGGCAGTAGCTAACAGTTGACCATCTGGACTAAGACTAACACTCCAAAACCTACTAGTACGATCGCCCCAAAGTGCCAATTGTTGACCCTGCAAGTCCCACAAGCGAGCTGTGCCATCATTTCCGGCAGTAGCTAGTCGTTGACCATCTGCACTAAAACTGACGCTCCTAACCGAACCAGTATGCCCTTTCAAAGTTACCAACAACTGACCCTGCACGTTCCACAAGCAGGCTTTGCTCTCATCTCCAGCAGTAGCTAGTCGTTGACCATCCGGACTAAAACTAACGCTCCAGGCATAATTTCCATGAGCTTTAAAAGTTACCAACGGCTTACCCTGCAAATCCCACAAACAGATTTTACCATTATCGACTGCGGTAGCTAATCGCTGACCATCTGGGCTAAAACTGATGCTAGTGACTAAGCTATCGGCTTGATGCACTTCCCAGCCTATCAACAGCTGACCCTGCAAGTCCCAGACACGAACTTTGCGGTCATCTCCAGCGGTAGCTAATTGCTGACCATCCGGGCTAAAACTGATACACACCAATCGAAGTAAAAAGATTATATTTATCGTTTCAACTGATGAGTCATGCAGCAGTCAACGAAAGGGCATTTATCTCGTTCACAACAAGAGTCACACATACCAGACAAGAATTTTACATTGTTTATGTTTCCACAACGATGCTTTGCCGCATTGCTTCTCCCTTGTGAAGTCTAGCAAACACACTGTGGGGAGAAATCGCTTACCAGTTAGGCGGTGCAGAAGCTTTAGCCGTCCTAGCCGAACATGAAGCCCAATTTATTGAACCCAAAGGCGATGTTTCTACTCAGAAGATTGAAGAAACTAAAGTAGCACTACAAGAATTGGGATTGCACGGCAATATTGAGACGGACTTAGATTAAGTAGATTCAATTTTGATTTGACGATCGCGTATTGCAGTAAATAAAATTGATTTATTATAACGGTCACAAGAAATATTTTCTGAAGCTTTACCAAAACTTCCAATATTAGTATTTTTACTGATATTCAATTTCTAGCGATCGCAAATCTAAATTCATGCCTTCTTTACAATCCAGTCTGCCTAGACAGACTCTGTTTGTATAGCCGCGATTTCCAATCACCGAGGCTAAGAAAGATTATAAAAACAGCAAATTATGAAAATCAAAAAAATCTCTCATCTATCAGCCATAGGATTCTCTGTTTGTATTTTTGCTACTTCTACTACTAGTATTTTTGTCAACACATCTGTTGTTCAAGCACAGAAGACAGCTAAATTCCCTCAAATTGCCACTGTTACAGGCATCACAAACGGAGATATTTCCTGCTACGTTGATTTAATAGATAGCAAAAGGAAAAAATATCAAGGACTATACGCATCTTATGACATTTGTGAAAAAGAAAAAACTTTTTTAAATAAGAAGGTGCGTTTATTTTACGGACTAGAAAAAGTGAATGATTGTCAGAGTGCTGAACCTTGCGGTAAAAGTAAGACAGTTACCTCAATCAAGAGTATGCAGATTGTTCGTTAAAATATCTACAAAATCAAAACCAATTTCCTACAAGAATAAAGGATGCCCAATGATAAGGGCGGTGATAATCTGTGCTAGAAAACTCTGTTAGGAAAGCACGCTGGACATTTCGTAATGCTTCTGCTTTCGTAATTTGGGGATTCTTCAATTCTTGGTAGAACTTAATCATAAATTGAGCAGTTGAGGCATCGTTGACTTGCCACAAGCTAGCTAGTGTACTGCGTGCGCCTGCTTTGATTGCGACTCCTGCTAGTCCCAAAGCTGCTCGATTGTCTCCTGTTGCTGTCTCGCAAGCACTAAGAATAAGTAATTCAATGGGTTTGGAACTTCTTTGATAATCTAAATTCAGTAAGTTATCAAAATCCTTAACTTTGATACGTTTTTGCCAATCTAAAATAAAAGTTTGCTCTGGGTTAGAACTGAATTTACCGTGAGTTGCTAGGTGAACGATATTATAGGGATTGGAATTAATTTGTTTTTGGATGTTTTGCTGGAGAAATGTTTGATTTTCCAACATTTGTGTACGCTGAACGTTTTTCTTGACTCCCTCCAGTTCTACCGCTACGTTATTGATGGCTCCTAAACCTTCCTTTTCAAAACTGGGAGCATCTATAGCACCACCTACTAAAACACTCAGCGATTTTCTCTGAAGTGGTTTGGGTTCGAGAAGTTGCAAACCAGAGGTAACGCTCACAGCATATCTTTCTACGAGGTATTTTGTTCCGTCGTAAAGAACTGCCATTGGTAGATTACGCAACGAACCATCTAAAACAAATACCAAATTTTTTACCTTGCTTTCCTCTCGGTTTTTGGTACTCTCTAATTCAGCTTCAAAAGGTTTTATGAGCCAATTATAAATTTGTTGAGCTTCTTTTTTAATCTGACTGGGGCTGGTGCTGCGTCTTTTCAACGATTGTCGCAGTTGTTTGACAGCTTCGTCTACTTGAGTGTCAGAAACATTTTGATTTCCGTAATGACGTAAGTTGTCCGTGCCTGGTAATTTGATAATAACCTCTAAACGGTCTGATAGAATAATTGGGTAGATAACGGCTGCATGGGGATCTAAATCGTCAATTTTGACTTGTTCTGGTTTGGCACAAGCATCTCCAAAAAAGTTATCTAGTTCTGCTAACTGGAGCGCTTCCATCACGTCACGGGCTTGAATCAAGCGATCGCGATTGGGCTTCGCTCGCAAAAGTAAATCCACCAACTGGCGATACACTGGTTCTACAGTTTCTCGAAAGGAAAACTGTACTTCTGGATTGAGAACAACTAAATCGCCCCGTAAATTATTCAAAGTATTAAATGCTTGAGTGTAGTAACTAACCGCTTTGGTGTCAGCATTTTTGTTGTGATGTGTCTTCTCGGCTTGCATTTGAAGCAACCGCCCCATTTGCCATTGCCATCGATAGGCAATATCAGGTGCATTTGTCGCCTGAGCAATCACTAAAGCCGATTGAGTAAATTCTATCGCCTTTGCCCAGTCTAAAGTATTTTCATATAATTGACCAAGCGTTCCCAAAGCATAGGATTCTGCTTTTTGGTCTGTTAAATTTCTTGCTCGATCAATGGCAATATTTAGTATTTGAGTTATGTTTTCTTTTCTGTCTAATGACCATTTGATTAAAGTTTGAGCAAAATTTACACGGGCATATATGGAAGCTCGACTCTTCGGTAATTTCTCTAAAGAAATCCTAATTTGTGGAAGCAAAACTGCAACAGAGGAATCTTGCCGCTCTTCAAGTAATACAGAAATTTGATTGAGATTTGCTTGAACTTTTGCCGTCGGTGAGATGGCAAGATTAGCTGCTTGTTGATAAGAATTTAAAGCTTTTTGAGTATAATTTTGAGCATTTTCTAAATTTTTTAAGGTTTTTGCATTTCTAGCCAGTGCTATCTCAGTATTCCCCAAACTTAGCAAAACTTTACTTTGAACTTCGGACAATCGCATTTTTTGAGCCACTTCTAACCCTATCTGTAAAATTTTCTGAGATTGTTCCAAATCTCTCCCCTGTCTGCGAATCTGACCGAGGTTTAGTAAACCAGCAACTTTAAAAGAGGGATCGGGTTCTTGATAAATTTCTTGTTCTACCTGAGTGAGAATTTTATCAGCACGACGGTAAAGCCCTAAAACTTGTAGTGCTAAAGCTCGATTGATTTGACTTCCAAGAATTCCCACGCGATCGCGAATTTGCCTGTAAAGTTTCTCTGCTTTTTGCCACGTTTCCAAAGCAGTTTCAGTATTGCCCTTAGCAAGTAGCAAATGTGCTCGAGCATTCAAAGTTAAAGCACGAACTTGGGTTGTGTCTTGACGGTCGGGTAAGGTTTTTAACAAAGATAAACTAGTAGAAATAGCTTCTTCTGCTTCTTGTAATTGCCCTAATTTTTGTTGAGCTAAAGAAGTAAAACTCAGTGCTTGAGCTTGGTTGAGAGTTTCTCCTGTTGTTGCGTATATTTTTGCTGCTTGTTGCAATGTTTTTGTAGCCTCAGCAAATAATCCTTCGTCATAGCTTTTTTTACCTGCTTGCATCAATGCGATCGCAGATTGCTGGGTGATAACAGGTTGCTGTGCGGTGGCAGAAAATAATGTTGGGATATTTAGGCTGAGTATAAAGCTGAGAGCTGTAACCAGGGAAAGAGAGACGAGGGAGTGCTTTTTATATTTCATAAATTTGCCCTAAACTGCTGGCAATCCAAAGGAGATAACCAAGTTCCTTCAGGTGTCACTACAGCAGGCTCAGCCGTAAGAATTACCGTACCATTTGCACTCATTACCCAACCTTGGGCTTCAATAATGTTTGTAGATTGAACATCTCGATCTGGTTGGTTATTTCTTGTACTCCCTGTTTTATCAGATAAAGCTTGTTGCTGTACGATGCGCCAATCTTCCCAACTAGCATCAGGATTAAGGGCTTCATAAGGAGAGGGAGGTAAACCTCCACGTCCAGTTATAGTAAATTCACTACCTTGATTGGCTGCAACACAAAGGTTTTGGTTAATTAATCCTGTCACATCAACGAGCTCTACTGGTAGTTGAACTAATGCTTGTGTTGGATCTGTATCGGGTGTATTGGTAATAACTTGACCGCTCAGAGAAGGGTTTTTTTGAGAAATAGCTGTAATGTCATTACTAGAAAGTTTACGAGGATCGATGTCTTCTGGTTTTTCCGTTCTCAATAAAGTTTGTAGTTCTTGTCGGGTGCGTGGTTGTATTCCAAAAATACCTTGGGCTGTAATGTTTACTTGACCTCCACTACCCTCAAAAGCATTGGCAGTGATGTCACTATTCTCCGAGGGAACAGTAACTATGAAATTAGTTTTGATGTTGATATTACCTCCATCACCACCAGTAGCGCCTGTAATACCTGCTGTTGCAGAAATAAAACTTCCACGGCGCAGAAGTAATATGTCTCCTCCTTTGAGAGTAATATTACCGCCATCTCCAGATGCAGATTCAGCAGTTAACCTTCCAGAATTGTCTAACTGAATTTTCGATGAGGTAAGTTCAAGATCTCCTGCGCGTCCCGAACCTAAAGAAAGAACGTAAAAGCCACTAGCACCATTTGCTAAATTAAGAATTCCTCTCGTTTGGTCGGATTGGGCATATTTATCAATTCGATCGCTTAGTGTAGTATCAATCCCATTGATAGTGACTCGATCTGTAGCAGTGACTGCAATCTTACCCGCATTGCCCCTACCTCTAGTGGTAGAAAAAAGTTGTCCTCCATCGATCGCTTCCACTCGTCTTGCATTGACTGTAATATTACCACCATTGCCATTACTCCTAGTTTCGGCATTTACAATTGCACCGTTTGACACGTTAAAGTTGGGAGTGTTAATAACGATCTCTCCTCCCTTTCCAGAAGATCTAGTTCGTGTAGATATTTCACTAGAATCTCCTCTAGTAGCACTTGCTCCAGAAATGTTGACAAAATCAGTCGCATTAATTTGAATTGTACCTGCATTCCCCAGTCCATTAGTGTTGGCAAATATGTTAGCACCATCTAGTAAATCCACAGACCTCCCAGAAATCGTAATGTTACCCCCATTACCTCTTCCTCCTGTTGACACTAAGCTGTAAATTCCACTAGGTCGTTCGTTTAACCCTGTAATTGTCAATGACCCCGTGACATTAATGTTTATATCCCCCGCATCTCCCTGTCCAACTCGCCCGGTATCTTGATTTACAAAAATAGCACTTTGTAACTGAGCAGCATCTTTTATAGAGAATGAAGCCGCACGGATATCAATGTTGCCTCCTTTACCTATACCCCCAGATCCTACACCACTGACAATAGCAGCATCATTCCCCGCGATCGAAATCGAATCAGAAGTTTGTAGTAATATCCTACCTGCATTCCCTCGTCCAGAAGTACTGCTATCCAATACACTATTAGTTATGGACAAAAAAGCGGAAGAAATAATAATATCGCCACCATTTCCAGTCGCATCACGACTGACTAAGTTTCCAATAACGCTTGACTGTTCAAGTCTAATTGCTTCTGTGGCATTAAGTGTAATGTCTCCCGCTTGAGTGTTAAGCGCTCCCAAACCTCGCCCGATTCCTGCAAAAAGAATACTTTCTTCTAAAATGCTCAAATTACGAGCGTTAATTGCAATATGACCACCAGTAGCACCATCTACATATATACCTGCTCCATGAGTTAGAGTGGTATCTGCTCGTGTTACACCATCAACAAAACTCAAGCTCAAACTATTGTTCTTGACTTGAAGTCCAACCGTTCCACTAGAAGTCAATCCTCCCAACTCAACACGACCATCAAAAGCATTTAATCCCCCGCGATCCATAGTGATATTTCCACCTACCAGTAGTAAACTTCTACCATTTGGAACGCGCAAACCAGTTGCTTTCAAACCTGCTAAATCTAATCCGGCTGGTGCTGTTGAGTTGTTTTGGATAGATGCAGTGGCTCCAATTTGGTTAAAGAGTAAAGCCGAAGGATTGATTGTCAGTAAACCCGGAATATTTGGATTGTCAATGCTAAACAACTCTTGGTTCCCAAATTGAATTGCATTGGCTGTACTTGCGACAAACGACCCTCCAACGTCTAATTTGGCATTTTGACCAAAAATAATCCCGTTAGGATTGATGAAAAATAAATTGGCACTACCATTCACACCCAATGTTCCTAAAAGATTTGAGGGGTTAGTTCCCGTGACTCGGCTGATAATGTTTGTAATTCCGGTAGGATTATTGAAATAAACTCTTTGCCCTTCGTTGATATTAAATTCTCGAAAGCTATGAAAAAGATTGCTCCCTCGTGTAGCTCCACCTTCTATGCGATCGCTACTCACACCCTGTTTAATTTCAACATTTGGTACGAGCGATGAGCGTTCTGTCCCTAAAGTTTCATCTGGATTAATCTGAGCCAGTACACAGTTTCCAGCTAAAAGATTGACAAACCATCCTGTTAATGCATATTGAAGAGCGATCGCACTTTTAAGCATATAGGACTCCTATTTGATTTTTGAAATACACGTAGGTAGGCGCACCATATAAGGCTTTTGTGCGGCATAGCCCTACTTTCACGTTTACACATCAAATAGGATTGCTATATTTCTTACGGAACTTTTGCAGTGTAGTTTTCAGTTTTCCCTTAAGTTCCGGGGGATTTTCCATCACAGACATGAATAAATCTCGATCTCGATCTGATAGCACTAGCCTCTCTTGGGAGTCTATATCTTGTCTGGCGATGGGAAGCAGATGAAAAAGGGTATAAGCACTCAAGGACACTCCTTTGAGGTTTGCGGCTCTTTCTAAGAGTTCTTTTTGTTGTTGTGTCACCCTCAAATCAACTCTACAGTCTTTGGGTGGAGAGGTTTCTGACATTTCAGCAATATGGCAAGTGTCTTCAACATATAATTCTAGCATTTTAATGACTTGCAAATCGAAAATTGGTATTCCTAAAGAACACTAAATATCTATATAAATTGTTGCAAATATTAAAAATCTGCAATCAATTTTGCTTTTCTCAAAAAGAATTGTAATACAGTTTCTTCGCGAGAGATAATATCTGCTCTACCTTGCATTCCCAAACTTATTTGGCATTGGCTTTTGCCTTGAGCTAACACCAAATTTTCTGGTTCTATACTAACCTCGTAGAACGCACCACCCGTCATCATCTTACTAGCAGTCGTACCGCTATTGGAATTAGCACCTTGGGCTTGAGGTGCGATTGCATCTGGAGAAATGGCTGTGACTTTACCTTTAAGAGTACCGTAATCTGGATGGGGACATGCAGATATCCGCAGGTGAACTTGTTGACCAACTTTGACTTTACTCACGTCCTCCGCACTCACCGAACTCTTAGCCATGAGTTTGGTATTGCTAGGAGCAATTTGGGCAATTTCTTCTCCAGAACGCACGGTTAGACTGGTATTTCGCAAGTTGAGTTTGAAGATAGTCCCATCAAATGGGGCTGTGACAATTGTTTGTCTGATATCCATACCCACTTGTTGCAATTCGCGGAAATCGCGATCTAACTGTTTTTGGGCTTCAATCCTTTGAGCTATGAGAGCTTGACGTTCTTTATCCAATGTAGCCAAGCTGGCTCTTCCGGCTGCTTTTTCTTGAGCAATACGTTCCGTTGCGATCGCGACTTCTGAAGAGCTAGGATTTAAAGCAACTTGTGCTCGTTGTCGTTTGGCAACAGATGCAGAAACAGCTTGTTTGAGGCGAGCGATAGTTTGTTTTTGCGCTTCCACAACTGCATCTTGTGCTTCCACTGCTTGTTCTTGTTGTTTAGCAGCGAGTTGTGCTTCTTCTAACTGGTCTTTTGACAGCGCTCCTACAATAGCCGCCATTTCATATCGATTCTGTTTAGAACGTGCAGCTATCAAAGCCGAGCGAGCAGCATTTAAATTTGCTTGTGCCGATCTTAACTCTGCATGAGCTTTATGCAATTCCTCTTCAGATATTCCAACATTAGCTTCAGCCTCTTGAACTTCTGCAACAGTCGTTATTTTTTTATCTTGGTATGAACGAATGCGCCCGCTAAGTTCGGCTTCAGCAGAAGCAATAGTGCGGTTTACGCGGTCAGTTTCAGCGCGGATTTGATTGTTAAGAGCACCAATTTGAGAGTTAATTTGAATAAGTTGTAACTTCGCTTGGTGAATACTACTTTGTAGTTGGCTTTTTTTAGTTTGTAGGCGGGAGTCATCAATTGTGGCTATGATATCCCCTTTTTTAATAAATTGATTTTCTTGAACAGAGATTTGTATGACTTGACCTTCTGTTGCTGCTTGCACAATTCGCAATTCACCAACAGGACGGATAACAGCTTCTGTTTTTACAACCTCTTTATATTTACTCACAGAAGCAATTGGAACTACTAAACTTATGACCCCTAAGATAAACATTCCACCGTAAGTTGTCCAACGACTCAGGGGAGGCAGAAAATCGTTTTCTTGGTTGAAGGGGATAGAATCTGATTTGAAGTAGCCGAACATAGGATTTTGGATTTTAGATTTTGGATTAATTGATTTTGGATTTTGGATTAATTAATTTTAGATTTTGGATTTTGAATTGTTTCTTGGTCACTGGTCACTGATTACTGGTCACTGGTTACTAAATGTTGGGTTTCGTTCCTCAACCCAACCTACTGGTCACTGGTTACTGCTGACTGTTAACAATGACCTTTGAATGTTACCTTCTTCGAGAAAATGTAAGTGTTCGCCTGGAATTTGTCGGAGATATTCTGGAGTTCCTTGGATTTTTAAGCGACCTTGTTCGAGGAGTACAATCCAATCGGCTCGTTGAATGACTTTGGGACGATGGCTGATCGTTATTGTGGTTTTACCTCGTCGATGGTGTAGCAGTTTAGTGAGAACTTCGGCTTCGCTAACTGGGTCGAGAGCACCTGTGGATTCGTCTAAAATGAGTACGGGTGGATCGGTTACAATTGCTCTGGCAATAGCTAATCTTTGCTTTTGTCCGCCAGAAAGATTTGCGCCAAATTCTCCTAAAACTGTTTGGTATTTGTCGGGTAGTTTGTTAATGAATTCATCTGCACCAGCAATTTGACAAGCTCGTACAATTTGTTCAAAAGTAATGTTGGGATAACTGAAGCGGAAGTTGTCAACAATTGAGCGACTCCAAAAGTGGGGTTCTTGAGGTACGAGAACGATTTGCTGTCGCAAGCATTCTAAAGATAAATCTTGTTGGTTGTATATATCATAAGAGATATTACCTGATTGAGTTTGATACAAACCAGTTATCAATTTAGCTAAGGTACTTTTGCCACAACCTGATTTACCAACTAAAGCGATGACTTGACCGCCGGGAATAGTGAGAGAAAAGTCTTGCAGTAGGTCTACTCTACCTGCATGGTGGAAGTTGAGGTTGGTACAGGTGATATCTGCATTACCGGGAATTTGCGCCCAAGGTTTTTTGAAGTCGTTTTCGTCTTCTGGGGTGGCGTCAATAACTTCTGTCAGGCGCTGAATGACAACTTGGGCGGTAATAAATTCATCAATTAAGCCAATTGCTGAACCTAAGAAACCGAGGAAGTTACCACTCATACCGTTAAACATGAGAAGTTGACCAATTGTTAATGTATGATTGATGACTAAGTAACTTCCCAACCAAAGTAAGGCAATATTGGTGAATGTGGAAATAAGACCGGTAATAGTACCACTGTATAACCCCAGTTTCATCGTACTCCACCCCAGGTTGGCAAGGCGACCGTAATTTGTTTGATACTCTTCCCAGGCTTGGGGGGTTGCTTGGGTTGTTTTTAGCACTTGGACGCCGCGAAAAGTTTCTACCAGAAAACCTTGATTTTCTGTGCGTAAAACGATGGATTTACGGGTTTTATTCCGCATCATCGGTACAAAAAGCAGATTAATGCAAGTCAGGATGATAAATGCAACAAAAGAAGCTATGGATAGTTGCCAACTGTAGAACAGCATAATCCCCAAGGAAACCACGGCGATAAAAAATTGGCTGGGTAAACCGAGAACAATTTGGGAAACAAGAGCGTTGATGGCGTTTACATCAGAAATGCGGCTGACGACTTCCCCACTACGACGACCTTCAAAGTATGACAGGGGTAAGTGTAACAGTTTGCGTCCGTATTCTAGAATTAATCCGAATTGCAAGCGCTGACCGAAGTGACCGATGAGGTGGGATTGTACTAATGCGATCGCACTTCTAATAAAATTCATCGTAATCACCCCAATTGCCACTGTTGTTAACAATTGAGTATCTCCCCGTACCAACACATCATCGGTGAGTAATTGCATCATCAAGGGAGAGGCGAGAGAGAGGAGACCAATGGCTATATTAATGGCAATTGCCTGAGCAAGAATAAAGCGATAAGGCCAAGCACGGGCAATAAAACGTCCAAAACCGCCAATTTTATCTTCTGGTTGTTCTAGAAAACGGCTGTAGTCTGGTTCTAGCAAAAGCATGACACCATTGACCCAACCCATCATTAACTCTTTGCGAGTCAGATAACGCATACCAAGGCTGGGGTCAGCAACAATGTATTTTTTCCCTTTTTGACCGTGTAGTACAACCCAGTGATATCCTTTCCAGTGGATAATTGCTGGTAAAGGGACTTCGATTAAGCGATCGAGCATTTCAGGATTAGCTTTTACCTGACGAGCATTAAACCCCAGTGCTTCTGCACCCCGTTTCAAACCCAGTAAGGAAGTGCCTCGCGAACCAGTACCCACAGCTTCCCGCACTCGACTGATAGCAAAAGTACGTCCGTAATGTTTAGCAATAGTGGCAATACAGGCAGCACCACAGTCTTCTTCACTGTGTTGTAGAACAACTTGGTATTTCATAATTGATAATAATATTGATGTACAAAAAACAGTCCGAGGAAAATTTTCAGTAAAATTGTGAATTCTTTGCTGGAAAGCTTTTTGGTTGCTTTCTGTTATTAGTATGATTGATAATTCTGTATAGGAGTTGAGCTAAATTCAGAAGCTCCTCAATTCATTTTTTGTTTAAAAAGTCAGAAAAAGTCAGAAAAAGTCAGAAAATTCAGGTCACCCTAATTATTTGCACCCATTTAGAGTAACTGGGTAGGATAATGTACAATCTCCCTCGTTTGTTATTTATATGAACGCCAGATAATTTCTGAAAAATTTTAAATACTGTAGTACTGTAGCCCACCAAATCAGACTTTTGGTAGGCATTACCCATGTAACGTAGTACGTGGATTTCACATATCAGATAGAATTTCTATAAAGAAACCCGATATTTGAAAAATACCGAGTTTATTAAAACACCTATGTTATGTTCTAGATTTAAACAGAGTAAACATCGTATACAAGTTTGTAATTAGCACCTTCCCCAGTGAAAGAAAGTTCCAAATCTGTTCCTCGTTGCCAAGAGTAAATTTTATTTTCACCTAAAAATTCATCATTATTTGGCCAGGAATCATTTTCCCAAAGGGAAAGTGTATCATAAGCATCAGTAATCTTAAATGCTTTGTCAATAGCGTGAATGCCCTTTCCCGCACCGTCTTTAGACCAAATTGTTTTGTCACCAACTTTTAGATAAGGTTCGTCTTGAGGCCATTCTTGAGTCTCGTAAATCACAAAATGTTTGAGGTAAACTTGAGCAGTTCCACCGCTTAGTGTTGCTCCTTCTTCTGCTGTCATTTCAGTAAATAGTTGTGTTTGAGAAATAGAAGTAGACATTTTTGACTCCTTAATTTTTCTAGTTTGTGCTTGGATATTTTTCGCTGGAAAGCGAATTAGCTTTCCAACGTTAATATGTTTGAGAGTTAGTTGGGTAGAATTTACTCTTTTGAGGTGATGGATTTAGATACCTGAAACCGCTTGATTTTAATAAACATCATAAACATCATAGACAAGTTTGTAGTTAGCACCTTCCCCAGTGAAAGAGAGTTCTAAATCTGTTCCTCGTTGCCAAGAGTAAATTTTATTTTCACCTAAAAATTCATCATTATTTGGCCAGGAATCATTTTCCCAAAGGGAAAGTGTATCATAAGTACCAGTGATATTAAATGCTTTGTCAATAGCGTGAATGCCATTTCCCGCACCATCTTTAGACCAAATCGTGCTACCATCAACTTTTAGATAAGGTTCGTCTCGAGGCCATTCTTGAGTGTCGTAAATCACAAAATGTTTGAGGTAAACTTGAGCAGTTCCACCGCTTAGTGTTGCTCCTTCTTCTGCTGTCATTTCAGTAAATAGTTGTGTTTGAGAAATAGAAGTAGACATTTTTGACTCCTTAATTTTTCTAGTTTGTGTTTGATGTTTTGTTGGAAAGCTTGTTTGTTGCTTTCTATTGTTAGTATGATTTATCCTTTCGGAAAGGAGTTGAGTTAAATTCAGGAGTGTTTGAATTAATTTTTCTTCCAACAAGTTAGAAAAGGTCAGAAAATTCAGGTTAATTCAGATAATCTCAACTGTATGTTGGGTTGAGGAACGAAACCAAACTACGCAATATATTATGTTTGGCGATTTAAGATGGACTTTATAAATGGTCTCTCACAAACTAGGTTTCTGAAAGAGCAATCAAGAGTTGTAAGTCAGGTAATGCCCATCTAAGAGTACTTAACATTTTTCTTGTAGATTTGGTATGACTGTATGTAACACTAGTACTGCGTTCTTGACTCAAGCTCTTATAACTACATTTGATTTACAAAAAAGATTATTATTTTCAATAAAACTATGGATTTCAATTTAAACGAAGCTATTGAAGCAGCTAATCAAGTCGTACATTCAAAATTCAACAGAAAACTAACAGACCTTGAAATCGCGATCGTGAAGGGAGCTTGGCAGCGCGAGGACTATGATACTATTGCTGCTAAACACCAATACGCTACAACCTACATTAGTCAAGATGTAGCGCCTAAATTTTGGAAACTGTTAAGCGATGCTTTGGGAGAAAAAGTTAAGAAAAGTAACTTTAAGGAAGCGTTAAAAAGGTATTGGGAGAAACAATCTTTCAGTGAAGTCGGTAGAAATTTACAAGTTTTAGCGGGCGCAGAAGGGGATAAACAGACTTCTAGAAATATTGCTAGTAACAAAGAAGACTCGCTAAAACAAAATACGCAAATTCAACAAGAACGAAGTCAAATAGAAAAGAACGAAGTTTCAAAAATAGAGGTTTATGTAGAACGTCCTCCTATAGAATCTCTCTGCTACGAACATATTTTACAACCAGGTTCTCTCATCCGGATTAAAGCCCCTAGCCTTATGGGGAAAACGTATTTAATGACACGAGTGTTGAGTCAAGTAGTAGAAAAAGACTACTCTATTGTTTACTTGAGTTTTAAACTGGCAGATAGGAGCATACATTTTACCAACTTAAATAAGTTCTTACGTTGGTTTTGCATCAATATTAGTCGCGAACTTCGGTTACCAGTGGAATTGGATGAATACTGGGATGAAGAGGGTATAGGTTCTAAAGTCAGTTGTACGACATATTTTGAGGAATATCTTTTGACTGAACTGACAAATCCCCTTGTGCTCTGCTTGGATGATGTCGATTTACTGTTTCCCCATCCAGAAATTTACGAAGACTTTTTTGGATTACTCCGTTCTTGGTATGAAAAGGCAAGAAGTCGTCGGCTTTGGCAAAAGTTAAGATTGGCAATCTTACACTCAACTGATGTTTATATTCAACTCAATATTAATCAATCCCCCTTTAATGTTGGGTTACCCATTGAGTTGTCTGAGTTTACTCAGGAGCAAGTCTTGGCTTTGTCTCAGCAACATGGGCTTGCGATCGCATCAAACTCCGTTGCACAACTAATGGAATTATTAGGAGGACACCCCTACCTGTTAGAATTAGCTTTTGCCCATCTTAAAAGCCATCCAGATATAACAGTGGAGCAACTTTTAGCAGAAGCACCAACTGAAGCTGGTATTTACCGCCCTCACTTATGGAAATACTGGTTAGATTTGCAAGAACACCTCAAATTAGCAGCAGCTTTTCAACAAGTGATTCATACACATCATCCCGTACAAATAGAACCTATATCAGCTTATCAGTTACAAAGTATGGGGTTAGTCAAACTCGCTGGTAATAAAGTCCAGCCTCGTTGTAATTTATATCGTCAATATTTTCAGATGCGTTTAAGTAGTGACGAACAAACATAAAAAAACCCACTCGTGCAAGACGGTGGGAATAAACTACTTTCTTGGGAAACTTTCTTCTTGACTTGTAAAGTGGCAGTTAAGCGATTAAATACAGCACAACGCTTGCTGAGAAAAGCGAGAAAAAGAAAAGACGTTCTACTCTATCCACCTCTTTTTGTCATGAATGTCTCTTAAACAGAAAGATTGTGATGAGCTTAGATGAGTTGAACATCAAGATTGGTTGAAAAACCAGAAGGCTTGTTTTCAATAGTGGCAAATTGAACGCCAAGGAAAGACAAAGCACCAGTTGTGCTGTTATAGCTAAAGTCGTTATTAGACCAAGCACCAAATCCAGCTTCGGAAACTAGAATTTTGTCGCCTTCAGTCCACTGGAAGTCTTTGATAACATCAACGCCTTCATACAAGTAGTTAAAGACAAACTTATCAGCTCCATCACCGCCCCACAGTGTATCTTTACCATAACCACCAACGAGAGTGTCATTGCCAGCTTCACCTTTGATAGTATCGTCTCCACGACCACCACTTAGGAAGTCATCACCGTAATAACCCAGTAACGTGTCGTTACCAGCTTCACCATAAACGGTGTCATTGCCATACCAAGCATCAACGTAATCGTCACCAGCCTCAGCGTAAACAGTATCATCTCCTTCATAAGCGTAGATACTATCAGCCAAGTCAGTTCCGTAAAGTGTATCGTTTCCAGAAGTACCGTTAGCCATGTAATTTTCTCCTTTAAAAAGTGTGAGTCGATGTGTACTAGGTAAGTTCGGATTCTCTCAAAAGTTTGCTTCCGATTTGAACCCTCGTTTACTTAACGGAGGTGGCAAGCAGATTTATGCAGGTGTCAAAAAGTTTTTACATTTGTTAACAATAGTGTTAGTGGTTTGTCCATCTTGTGGTGCGCAGAGCAGCGCCGTGCGGAGAGCAGTGCGTTGCGGAGAGCAGCGCCGTGCGGGGGTTCCCCCCGTTGAGGCGACTGCGGAGGGTTCCCCCCGTTGAAGCAACTGCGGAGGGTTCCAAGAGTTGAGGCGACTGCGGAGCTTCTAGCCCGCCACAGATAAAGAACGGGCGAGGACGCCCGTCCCACAAGAGTAAAGTTGGGGTCTTTTTTATTTGGGAGTCCCTAACTTCGGCGAGCAACTTACAAAAGTAATTATTAAAAGACAAAAATCGATAAAGTTTCTGGTATATCCTTTAATAGGTAAGAATGTGCCTAATAAAAGAAACGATGAAGCTTGCAGGACGAGTTAGTCAGGTAACGCCTTCCATAACCTTAGCCATCGCTGCAAAAGCCAAGGCGATGAAGGCAGAGGGTATAGACGTTTGTAGTTTTAGCGCCGGAGAACCAGATTATGACAGCCCGACGCACGTCAAAGTGGCTGCACAAAAAGCGCTGGATGATGGTAAGACTAAGTATGGACCAGCTGCCGGAGAACCAAAGTTAAGAGAAGCGATCGCCCGCAAGCTTAAAACTGACAACGGTTTGGATTACAAAGCAGAAAATGTCGTTGTCACTAATGGCGGTAAGCACTCTCTGTTTAATTTGATACTAGCATTGATTGAATCGGGTGATGAGGTGATTATTCCTGCACCTTATTGGTTAAGCTATCCTGAAATGGTAACGCTTGCAGACGGGGTTTCAGTTATCGTCTCTACAGATGCCTCTACGGATTATAAGATTACTCCCGAACAGTTACGTAAGTCGATTACCCCTAGGACAAAGTTATTGATTCTTAACTCGCCATCCAATCCCACAGGGATGGTTTATACACCAGATGAAATCAAAGCCTTAGCGGCGATAGTTGTTGAGAAAGATATCCTTGTCGTTTCTGACGAGATTTACGAAAAGATTCTTTATGACGGTGCAAAACACGTCAGCATTGGTTCATTGGGAGAAGAAATTTTTGCTCGAACCATTATCAGTAATGGCTTTGCCAAAGCTTATTCTATGACGGGATGGCGCATAGGATACTTAGCGGGACCTCTAGATTTGATTAAAGCAACAATTACGATTCAAAGCCATAGTACATCTAATGTGTGTACTTTTGCTCAATACGGTGCGATCGCAGCTTTGGAAGATTCCCAAGACTGTGTTGAAGAAATGCGCCAAGGTTTCGCACAACGGCGACAGGTAATGTTGGAAAGACTCAACGCGATTCCCGGACTCGTATGTACCAAACCTGATGGCGCATTCTACCTATTTCCCGATATTAGCAAAACAGGGCTAAAATCCCTGGATTTCTGTAACGCCTTACTAGAAAAAGAGCAAGTTGCAGTTATTCCAGGAATAGCCTTTGGTGCTGATGATAACATTCGCCTTTCCTATGCTACGGACATGGCAACAATCGAAAAGGGAATGGATAGATTGGAAAGGTTTGTCAAAGGAGTTATTGGTTAGTGGTTAGTGGTCAGGTGGTCACTGGTCAGGTGGTCACTGGTCAGGTGGTCACTGGTCAGGTGGTCACTGGTCAGGTGGTCACTGGTCAGGTGGTCAGGTGGTCACTGGTCAGGTGGTCACTGGTCAGGTGGTCACTGGTTAATCAATCCCATCTCTTTCAAACCTTGGCGCAATCGTTTTGCTTCTTCAGGATTGTGTTGTTCGTGAAGTGCGATCGCAGACCTAAAAGCAGTTAAACTATCTTCTACATAGCCTAGTTTTAATAGTACAACTCCCAAGTTTTGGTAAGCTTCGGCATATTTAGGATTTAATTGAATGGCTTTTTGATAAGCAGCGATCGCATCTTGCAATAAATTCATTGCTTTTAATGTCATACCAAGATTATAATATCCTGTTGTAAAACTGGGAGCGATTTTTAAAGCTGTTTCATAAGCTATTTTTGCCCCATTTAAATCTCCAGATGCTTTTAACATAGTCCCTAAATTGTTATACGCTCCTAATTTTAGTATTGGATAAATAGGTAATTTAATAGCAGCTTGATAGTGAGCTATTGCTTGTCTAGTATTTTGCAACCGACTGTAAGCAATACCCAAATGATAATAAAGTTCGTACAAAATATCGTAGTTCTCTTCAGCAGACGCAACTCCTTTTGCGAGTAACTCCACTCCTTGTATGACTTTACCTTGTTCGACATAAACTGCGCCTAATTTACTACAAACATAGGGATCGTTAGGATGAGCGGCAAAAAACTCCTCCATTGCGGTTTGTGCTTTAGCAAATTTATTTTGTCGGGCTATGGTATCTTTTTGATATCCTGTATGTAAAATTGCCACTCCTTCCAAGTAACCGATTTGCCAATGCGGTTCTCGCTCGATCAGTTGAGATACGCTATCATCTACCAAAGCATGGTAAGGGCGCGAAAAGGAGATTTCTGGATGCTTGCGGAATAGGCGAGAAACTAAGGAATAAGGAGATTGTTCTGCACCAACTTCGTGGCGTACCAAGTTAATAAGCAGGTATTCTTCCCTTTGTATGGCTTCTTTTAACTGCGGTACTATTTTTTGGGTAAGAGTTTCATCTGCATCTAGTACGAGAACCCAATCGCCCGTAACATATTTTAAAGCCTCATTGCGAGCAGCACTAAAGTCATTACACCATTGAAAATGGTGTACCTCAGCACCGAATTTTTTAGCGATTTGTGGAGTGCTGTCTGTTGAACCTGTATCTAATACAATCATTTCATCAACAAGGTTCTTAACACTACTCAGACACTTGGGAAGGGTTTTTTGTTCGTTTTTGACAATCGTACACAGGCTAAGTTTCATAATCTGCTGTCATCTGGACGTTCTTGAGGTAGGGCATAGCGATAAGCAAAGCTTAACGCCTTAAGGCGTATCGCGCTCACAATACTAATGCTAAATTTAGATCGCTACCTGCAATGTAGCCAATTATCTTCTTTTAACAAGTGGCGAGTATAGAGGGACTGGGGACTGGGGACTGGAGATTGGGGATTGGGAAATACGCTCAATTACCCTGATAACATAAACATAGGATAACTTTGGTTTTTTAATTGTAGTCGTTAGAGGTGGATATTAGATGAACATTAATTCTGAGGTGATTACTGAAGTAACCCGTCGTTTAGTAGCTGAACTTAATCCGGAAGAAATTATTCTTTTTGGCTCTTATGCTTGGGGAACACCAAATAAGTACAGCGATCTAGATATATGCATCATTGTAAATGATGAGATTGCGGAATTTGACCGTATTGAGTGGGGAGTACGAGCATTAAATGCTTTAGAGGATTTAATGGTTGACGTAGATGTTATGATAAAAACCCGTTCTGATGTAGAAACATTTAAAACAGTTCCTGCTTCCCTTACTAGAAAAATTGTAGAAAAAGGAAAATTACTGTATGGACAAAGCAAAGCGCATTTTGGTACAGTTTTGGTTGAAAAAAGCTCAACGTGATTTATTTGCTGCCCGAAAGTTATCTTCAGAGCTACCAGACATAGCTATTTACCATTGCCAGCAAGCAGCAGAAAAAGCTCTTAAAGGTTTTCTTATTCTCCACGATACCGATCCAGGAGATACTCATAATATCAACACCTTAGTAAAACTAGCTTCAGCATTTCAACCAGAATTCACAACTATCTTAAAAGAAGCAGGATATTTAAGCCAGTATAACCAGACATATCGATATCCTATAGAAGCAACGGAAGACTTCAATCCTAGCCCAGGAGAACTTAAGAAAGCATTTCATCTGGCATCAGAAGTATACAAAAATGTAATGGATTTAATGCCAGATGAAATAGCAGGCGATCGCTAATTTCGTTTTGCGTTATAACCAAATTATTATTTATTGGTTCAAATCTATCAACACTGTCAGACTATGCGGTAAGCCGTGAAGGTATTTATGAGGATCGCCCCTAATTGTGATGACATATCTTGTGGACACGAACTTCTTACTACGTTTTGTGGATTGCAGCAGTCCACTAAACACTATTGTAAGAGATGTTAGGAAAAAACTTAGAGCCAATGGAGAACAATTAAAAATCACGCCGCAAAATTGTAAATAATTTTGGAACGTCGCTACAAGACCAGCAGTAAAAAACGGATTAGGCTTGACGCCAACGTATGCAAATCGATTACTGCAGTTAATCGAGCGTCTTTTCCCATTATTGCCTGACACTCCTGCAATTTATCCTGAGTGGCGTCGGCTTGTTGTTACGTATGGTGTATCAGGTGTGCAAGTGCATGACGCTTACCTTGTTGCTAGCATGAAGGCAAACAGTGTGACACATATTCTGACATTTAATACAACTGATTTTACCCGTTATGCAATTGAAGGGATTGTGGCAGTTGACCCGCTAAAGCTATAAAAGCCACTTTATTTTATGTCAAAATCACAAATAAAGTGGCAACTTCCACAATCTACGATTGGTTACTTCCATGCAGAGTCAAATGCTAGGTGGACGCTATCAAATTATCGCTCAATTAGGAAAAGGGGGGTTTGGTATTACTTTTTTAGCTCTAGATATGCAACGCCCAGGAAATCCCAAGTGCGTTGTCAAGCAATTTAAACCAATGTTTACCGATCCCCTAACTATGCAAGTGGGACAAAAAATGTTTAACCAGGAAGCAGAAATTCTGGAAAAATTAGGTTATCATGACCAAATTCCACGTTTCTTAGCTCATTTTGAAGAAAATCAAGAATTTTATATAGCTCAAGAGTTTGTAGAAGGTCATGACATTAGTGTAGAACTCCCTTTAAAAGCTAAATCGCGACCCTGTAAAGACTTGTCATCCTTGGTCTCTACATTCCAAATACGACCATCAACAGTTTGGATGCGATAAGTCGGATGACCTGAGCGCAACACATGAGCATTTGTTAATACAGTATAAACTAAGCCTTCCTTTCTCAGGATAAACCCTGACCCTAACACATCTGATGATGACATTACCTTCACACTAATGGCTTGTGCATAGGAATGCAATTGTTTTACAGATTGAATAGAAGTTTGTTTGGATTGAGAAAGTTGACTAACACTAACATTTACTACCCATGTTGGCAGCGTAATTAATATTACGCCCATGCAAGCAACCAGTGTCAAATTACGCCAAGTCATCTAAAGAATATTGTTTGCCCCTACACCGAATTAACAGATGGACTGATAAAGCTTATTTAGCTGTTGACGATCCAAAGTATAGATACGCTTCCAAATCAATAACGATTGGTTTGTTACTTCTGTCTCCACCAAATTGATTGAGTGCGTCTCCAGCTGCTAAAGCACGACGGTCAAATAATTGGCTAACAACTTCCTCGGGATCGCTACCTGGTTCAAGAGTGAATAGCAAAGTTTTGTTTGTGCAACCAGCATCTTTTTGAACAGAAGCGCATACGACAGGCGATCGATTCAGCTTACCTGGTTTGACATATCTAAGCGTACCATTATCATAATTTTTTTGAAATCTTTGAGATACTTCCTTACAGCGTTTTTGTGGAGTCAAGTTCGGATCTTTGAAAATCTTGCGAACCCAACGAATTACCGCTAGATCCTTTCCGTCTTGAGTGCGAGCAAATGTTGTAGGTACACGTACACCGTCTTTGTCTGTTGTTTGTCCACAGTAGAAGGCTGTGCTACCGATCGCATTGCTAACTTGATTCAGGACGACAGTTGTACCCACTGTTGCTACTACTCCAATCCCCAAAACTACTGTTCTTGCGGTCAGTGCCTGACTCGATAACCTTATCTTCACATAAATCAGCTACTGATAAAGGGTTGATGCAATTGTTTCATGAATACACTCGACTACAAATTTAAGTTGTAGTATTCCACACCATATTTACCATATAGCAAAAAAACGGATCTTTTTAATAAAGTAAAGGGTGAATTTAATAATCTTTGTCATGAAGTCAGTAAATATAGGTAAAAATCTAAATCAAGTTATATAGTTATTTAGTTATACATTTTACTGAGTCTATGTTTAGGGTTTGATATCTACAATGGTGTTGAGTGTAAGCGCTTCCTAATTAAAAATATTTAACTTTATCTTGTGGGATGCTGCTTATAGCTCGTCTCAAAGAACAGGCAGGCGGGAACTCTCGCTCTACAAGATAGATAATTTATTTCTTGAAAATCCCTTAGTGACTTGCATCTACTTATTGTGTTCTTGCATCACAACTTCAAAGGCTGTCTATAAAGTTTTTACTGATGTATCAAGGTTTTCCCGATCTCCATAAATCCCCTCTAAAAATACTAAAGGGGATCTAAATAAAATTTGATACTTCTCAGACATCCTCTCGGATATAAGTATGGTAAAGGTAACGGAAAGTGTGTAAAATTGTTTGATATGAGCGATCGCTCTATTCTATGTTCCGATTGTTCTCAATCGCCCCTTTACTATTCTTCATTAGAAACGAATTCATAAATATCAGATAAATATTTAATTAATTAACCTTCTTATGAAAGATTCTATTATCAAGACCAAGAAAACTCTTTTTTCTAAAAGAAAACTTCAAGAACGTTTGCAATCTATCTACCAATGGTTAACAGGTACGCCAGAAAGATCCCTTTCAGAAGCTCACCAAGCTGCTCTGACCATTAGAAATATTGAGATAGAACACTTTGCAGGAAAGAAAATATCGTTCGAATCAGCGAGTTATTCTGAAAGTGCCATGTCTTATTGGCAGGTACAATTAGAGAAAAACATTATTATTATTAAACTAAGATTAGCAGAATTTAAAATAGGTAATTCATTGTTCAATACTCCCAATACAACATTTTTAGATAAGTTGAAGTTTATTGATGAGATTTTAGATAAGTATACTTATAAGCAGGAAAAGCCGAAGCTAGTCAATGATGACAGTATAGTCTTAAAACCACAAAATACCCAAGTTAAAAACATTATTGAAAATCCAATGACTTCATCTCAAGGAACCGAGATAAGAGTTGAGTCAGCTTTTAATAAATCAGGATTATTGCCTAGAACTATTGGTAGAACTTTTAGTAGAATTCAGTCAGATTTTTCTTCAGAAGCTGAAGAAAATTTTGTGAAAAATTTCCGGATTTCCCAAAATAGAACAAGAATGGCAGTCAGATTTTTACTGCTGTTAGTCATTATCCCTATGTTAACCCAACACTTCTCTAAACCTTTGATAGTACCTATTGTTGAAAGAGTGAGAGGTGAAAATGCAAATCCAATTTTTCTTCATCATGAAATGGAGGAAGAGGCTTTTAAAGAATTAAAAAATTTTGAGAAAAAGCTTCAATTTCAACACTTAATTTCTCAAGCACCTCCTCTGTCTCCAGAGTCAATAGAGCATCAAGTGAAAGAGAAAGCTCGCGAACTTGTTGAGGAATTCCACTCTAAAAGTAACAGTGCTATTAGTAATGTGTTTGCCGATTTGTTATCGCTGATAGCTTTTGCCCTAGTTATTGTTATAAGTCAGAAAGAAATTCTTGTGGTAAAAGCTTTTTTAGATAATATCATTTATGGTTTAAGTGACAGTGCTAAAGCTTTTTTAATAATCTTATTCACAGATACATTTGTGGGTTTTCACTCACCTCATGGATGGGAAGTTATTCTGGATAGCTTTGCGGAACATTTAGGGCTTCCAGCTAATCAGAGCTTGATATCTTTATTTATTGCTACTTTTCCTGTAATTTTAGACACTATATTTAAGTATTGGATATTCCGCTATCTCAGTCGGTTGTCACCTTCTGCATTAGCCACATATAAAGATATGAACGAGTAAAAGAGTTTTATTAGCGTCTCACTTGAAATCCTTGCAGCCCTTCCGGTTGCTCGTATTCTATATGCATATCTTTCACCATAGCAGCAGGTGGACCTTCATGACACCAACGAATCATCTCATCAACAACCTCCTGACTTCCTTCAAAAACTGCTTCTACACGTCCATCTAGTAGATTCCGCACCCAACCTGTTAATCTGAGTTGAGTAGCAGTTTCGACGGTGGCATAGCGATAGCCAACTCCTTGAACTCTCCCAGAAATGAATACATGGGCGCGAACTTGCTTTGATTGCGGTGTGGTATTCTGCATTAACTGGTTAAGTTTTGATAATATCCAGCTTACTTTGTTTATTATGCACTTTTCTTTGCGATCGAGGTAATACCATTTTGGATTTTAACCTATATATAGGAATCGTATTTAATTTATAAAATACAAGTAGGGTGGGCATTGCCCACCAAGTCTTTTGTACGGTAGAGCACTACCTACAGTACCAAACATTGTTTATAAATGATTTAGGATTGCTATATAGAAGTCCTATATAGGACGACTATTTGATTTTTGAAATATACGTAGGGTGGGCAATTCTCACCAAAATCTTTATGTGGTGGGCATTGCCCACCCTACATCATTGAAAATTTTTTATAAATTATTTATGATTCCTATGTGTCCCATTCTTGTTTAAAATTGGTTTTAGAGGAACTCTTTTCCTTGCCCACTCTATGCTCGGAAAACACCTTTTTTTAATGCGGTTCTAGACCAACAACACACGTTTTTTTACAGGGGTAATTTCTGTTCCCCGTTCCCCGCTACCTTTTTTGTCATTTTCCATCGTTTAAGCACCCATGTCTAATTTGCCACCTCTTACGACAGAAACTATTTGGGCAATTCTCAATGAAGAAATTGATGACGCTACAGTCAATCAGTTAGTCTGGTACTCCTTGGGCTATCACTATGACTCGTCAACTGAGCAGTGGGACAATACGCAAGTTACACCTGAGTGGCGAGATGAGTATCCCGAACCACCTAATTTTATTGAAAGTCGCCCTGCAACAGTCAAGCTGACTCGTTCCATTCCACCAGAGAACAAACAACTTTTGAAGGAAAAACTAGGCTTTAAGGGTTATAAAATTGGTGAGTTTGGACCTCGACAAACTCGCAGAGCAACAGCTGCAAACTGGTTATTAAGCGTTCTACAGCAAACAGTTGAACCGCTACAGCCATGAGTTAACCTATGTTTGGTTAATGACTTGTAAGATAATTTCATAAGCGTGTAGTTGCAGTAGCTGATTTACAAGCTTGGTTAGCAGCTCGATAAGGGATTTCCAAGAAATAAATTATTCATCTTGTGGAACGGGCGAGGACGCCCGTTCTATACTATTGGCGGGCGGGACGCCCCGCAGTCGCCTCAACGGGGGGAACCCCCGCACGGCGCTGCTCTTCGCACCACAAGAGAAAATTGTATATTTTTTTATTTGGAAGTCCCTAAATTAAGTCGTCAATTAAAGATGCGATCGCCTGAGAGTATTTAGGTTTATATTTCTTTTTCAAAGAATAACAATTCTTTTTAAAACTGATGACTGAAGGGGATAAACTGTTGAATGCGTTGTCATCAAACAGCTTCATCAGTAAATCCCTTATGCGTCGAGACTCGATCTTTTACAAACTGTTTCAACAATCCCCAACTTTACTCTTTGAACTATTGACAAATTCTCCAAACAATGCAGGTACTTATCAATTTGATTCTGTTGCTGTCAAAGAACCGAAATTTGAAATTGATGGTGTGTTTCTCCCACCAGAAAATCAAGGTGCAGGAGTGGTTTATTTTTGTGAGGTACAATTTCAAAAAGATGAAAGACTTTACGAACGCTTATGTGCGGAATCTTCACTCTATTTCTACCGCAACCGCGACAGATTTAGCGATTGGCAAGCAGTGGTAATTTATCCGTCACGCAGTATCGAACAAAGCGATAGCTATCCCTATCGTGCATTGCTCAACAGCGACCAAGTACATCGGGTGTACTTAAACGAGTTGGGAAATATTCGTCAGTTACCCTTATGAGTAGCACTGATGGTACTGACAACCATAGAGGATGAACAAGCCATTGAAGAAGCAAGATATTTGTTAACCGGAACCCGTCAAGAACAATCTCAACCATCAACTCGCGCCATAATAGAGATGGTGACAACAATCATGGTGTATAAGTTTGAACAATTTAGCCCTAGGGAGATAGAGTCTATGCTAGGAATCACATTGCAGGAAACGCGAGTTTATCGAGAAATCAAGGAAGAAGGTCGCGTGGAAGCGACAGTCAATCTCGTTATCCGACTGTTGAACAAGCGCTTTGGAGAACTTTCATTGGAATTGCGCCAACAAATTTCCAATTTACCCTTACCTGTTGTGGAAGAATTGAGCGAAGCACTTTTAGATTTTACAAGTGTGGCTGATTTACAAGCTTGGTTAGCAGCTCGATAAATTTTCTCGCGACAGATAGGTTATGGTAGTCCATGAAATTATTCTTGGACTCGAAACCTAATGCGTTTTCGGCAGTTTTTTCCTCAAATCTTTTTTGGAATTACTTTGGGGTTGTGTCTTTGTTTTGCATTGCATGCCTGTCAATCAGTTAAATCGCCACAAATACCTGTTACAGTACAGCGATCGCTTGAAACTAATGTTTCCCAAACTCAACCTCAAACTGTTTCACAGTCATCTTTACCTCCAGAAACAGCTGCCATTGTCAAAAGTGCGGGATTGGATGGTTTGTTCAATCCAAAGCGTGGCGATGTGCGTTTGTTAGCAATCAGCGACCTCAATAGCGCTTATGGTTCCACCGACTACGATCCAGAAGTGGATAAGGGCATAGCGTTAATTCCCTTTTGGCAACCGGATCTCGTTCTATGCGGTGGAGACATGGTTGCTGGACAAAAAGCTACCCTATCAGAACAACAAATCCGGGCAATGTGGGCTGCTTTTGATAACCACATTGCAGCCCCTCTCCGCCGTGCCAAGCTTCCTTTTGGTTTTACCATTGGTAATCATGATGCTTCAAGCTCGTTAGGAGCCAAGGGTAATTTTATTTACCAAAAAGAGCGAGACTTAGCAACAGAGTACTGGAATAATCCCAAACACGACCCTGGAGTTCAATTTGTTGACCGTTTTGAATTTCCTTTTTACTACTCTTTTGAGTACAAAGATATATTTTTCCTGGTGTGGGATGGTTCTTCTAGCCGCATTCCACAAGAAAAGCTGCAATGGGTCGAAAAAACTCTTGCTAGTTCCAAAGCTCAAGCAGCCAAAATGAGAGTTTTACTCGGTCATTTGCCTTTATACGGAATTGCGGTTGGTCGTAACGATCCGGGAAACGTCATGGATAATGCAGATCGACTGCGGGCAATGCTAGAAAGGTACAAGGTACACACCTATATTAGCGGTCACCAGCACGCTTACTATCCCGGACATCGCGGTAACTTACAGCTACTCCACTTAGGGCTTCTCGGTTCTGGTCCTCGACCATTAATTGACACTACCCCTCGTCGTTTGAAATCTTTAACTGTGCTAGATATTAACTTTAATTCACCAGAATTAACTACTTATACAACTTATGATATTCAAACATTAAAAGTTATTCAGTACGAGCAATTACCGCGTTTTTTAAATAGTCATAATGGTATCGTTTTACGCCGAGATGTGGAATGGAATGAGTTAACGTCTGAAGAAAAATCTTCTTGTATCAATCGTTTGGGTAGTAACCTTTGTAGCCCATAAATTTTCTTCCGGGCAAATGTTATATTGATTGAAATTTATATTGTCATTTGTCATTTGTCATTTGTCATTTGTCATTGGTCATTTGTCAACTAACGATGACAGGCGAGACGCCTATCCTACGCTACTAACCACTAACCCAATTTCATGAAACTAAAACGTCGTCAATTTCTCTTTTTTGGTAGTTTAAGTACCCTTGGTGCAGGTATTCTTGGTCTTTTAGGTCGTCAAAATCGCAATTATACTCATAGTGCTGCCGTAGCAAATACAGTCGTCTCTGCTCAACCAAAAACAAAAGATTTGTTGCTTCGTTTTGTCTCTGTTGCAGATACAGGAACCGGAGATAGCGGTCAGTATTCTGTAGCTAGAGCAATGACTAAATATCACAGCCAAAAGCCTTACGATCTCATTCTACTGGCAGGAGATAATATATATACTAACGGCGAAATTGAAAAAATTAATGAAGTTTTTGAGCGTCCCTATGCATCCTTGCTTCAAAAAGGCGTGAAATTTCAAGCTGTTTTAGGAAATCATGATATTCGCACGGAAAATGGCAACCCTCAAATGAAATATGTTAACTTTAATATATTGGGGCGCTTCTACACTTTTCGTCGCGATCGCATACAATTTTTCGCTTTAGATACCAACGACAATGCCGATTGGAAAAATCAGTTAATATGGTTAGAGAACGAATTAATTCGTTCTAACGCGACTTGGAAAATTGTATACGGTCATCATCCGATTTATGCATCGGGTGTTTATGGTAGTAATCCAAATTTTATAAAAATCTTCACTCCACTCTTTCAAAAATATAGAGTCCAACTCTATATTAACGGTCACGAACACCATTATGAAAGAACAAAAGTTATTAACGGAACAACATATTTAATTTGTGGTGGAGGTGCGGGAACTCGTCCTGTTGGACATTCCGATTGGACAGATTATTCTGCATCAAAACTAAGTTTTGCTGCTGTTGAGGTTTATCCAGATAGAATAGAAATCAGTGGTATCGACAGCGATAACCGCGTTTTTGATAAAGGGATTATATTAACTTGAGATCTGCTATGAAAGTCAAGCACCTAAAAATGTCTTCTTTCCGTGGAATCGGCGATCTAACGTTGGATTTTTGTGAAACGGGTCCAACTGTACTTATCGGTGTCAATGGTGTAGGAAAATCCAGTATCCTTGATTGTCTTGCAATTCTTTTGTCTCAGATGACAGGACGAATTCAAGATTCCATAGAATTTATGCGTTCTTTAAGCGAAGAAGATATAACCAATGGCAGTCAAGAAACTAAAATTGAGATCGTCATTTCTCTAACTGAAAGACAAGATTTAACCTGGTCTTTAAGTGAGATTAGAGCACAAGAACAATCTCCTGAAAGTTCAGCAGCGAGAAAACTTGAAGAAATCAAAGCTTTCCTAGATAAGAGAGAGCAACCTTTACAAAAGCGGGTAGGACAGAAAAGTTTAAAACTGGTTTTGGAATCCCTATTAGAAGACTTCAATCAAATAGAAGGTCAGGAAACAAGCGAAGATTTTCTAGAAGATTTAGAAAAAGCAGCTAACGCAATCAGAAATCAGTTGGTAGCAGACGAGAATGCTAGCATACCCTTAGCAATTTACTATCCAGTCAATCGAGCAGTTCTTGATATGCCTTTAGAAATTGCTGAAACATTTTCTTTTCAACAAAGAAATGCTTACGACCAAGCATTAACTGGTGGAAGAATTGACTTCAAAGGCTTTTTTGAATGGTTCCGAAATCGCGAAGATTTAGAAAATGAGTTGCGGCGAGATAATTCCGAACTTCGAGACAAACAGTTAGAAGCGGTGAGAAATGCAGTTTCTTCCATGCAACCAGATTTTTCTGACTTGCGTGTAGGGCGAGATCCTTTACGCATGACTGTTAAAAAACAAGGTAGAGAATTCATCGTCAGTCAATTATCTGATGGCGAAAAATGTTTGCTAGCCTTAGTGGGAGATTTAGCAAGACGCTTAGCAATTGCCAATCCAGGTTTAGACAATCCACTTCAAGGAAACGGTGTTGTTTTAGTGGATGAAATTGAACTCCATCTACATCCAAAATGGCAAAGAGAAATTATTCCTGCTTTAACCAGAACATTCCCCAATTGTCAATTTATTATCACAACCCACTCACCACAAGTTGTCAGTCACGTTCAAGCTGATAACGTCTTTCTTCTAGAAACAACATCTGAAGGTATCGAAGCCCGACAGCCAGAAAGTTCTTTTGGTAGGGATAGCAATACTATTTTAGAAGACATTATGGGTGTTGCTGAAAGACCTCAACAAATTAAAGATGGTTTGGATCGTCTCTTCAGATTGATCGATGGAGGGAATCTGGATAGTGCCAAACAATTACGCCAAAATTTAGCAGATGAAATCGGAGAAGACGATCCAGAATTTGTCCGAGCAGATGTACTGATCCGCCGCAAGGAAATTTTAAACAGATGAAATATATTCAAAAAAGCCGAGAACCAGACAGCTTAACCAAATGGAATTTGAAGCGTGGGAGTCGAATACCTGACTGGAAATCTTTCTCCAAAGGCGTGAAAGATGATGTGTATTTCTCTCTTCTACAAGAACAAGGTTATATTTGTTGTTACTGTGGTAGACCCATTAGTAGAAAGCAATGTCATATAGAACACTATAGACCCAAGAGTGTATACAAACATCTCACATTTGAATATACAAATCTCATCGCTTCATGTCAAGGAGAAGATGAAGACAGACCTCGCGTACCAGTACATTGCGGACACAAAAAACAGGCGTGGTTTGATGAGGAACTCATGATTTCTCCTTTAGATCCAAATTGTCCTGATTATTTTAAATATTCTGGTTCTGGAGAAATTCTGCCAATTGATGAGCCACAAAAGCAAGCACCTGCGAAAACTACTATTCAAAAACTCGCACTTGACATTAATAAGTTAAGAAAGTTAAGACGCGCAGCTATTGATGCAGTACTGCAAGCGACTGATGGGTTAACAGGCGAAGAAATACAATTGTTAACTCAAGCTTACGATAAGCGAGATTCAAGCGGACGGTTTACACCATTTTCAGCAGCAATTACGTATATACTTAAACAGTATTTTTGAGAGGATATTTTAAAAGTAGTTGGTTTGTCATTTGAATCATATCATTACCCCCCTTAGTCCCCCCTTGTAAAGGGGGGAAATTAAGAGAAATTTAGTTCCCTCCCCTTTATAAGGGGAGGGTTAGGGTGGGGTAAAAATTATAGGGCATTTTTATTTACTGACCCCATTCTAAGGTAATCTCGATATTGGCATTACTTGCACCCTTCACCACTAAAGCAGTCAATTTACCAGATTCAACAGCAATATCAACCCCAAATTTCACAGTCGCTCTATCTGGCTTAACCTTACGCACTGACTCTGCAATTTCCTTCGTTAGAGATTCAATAGCAGTTGTAACTTCCTCAAAAGGTCGAGACTGAAAATTAATCTTACGATCGCCTATCTGTATAGCTTCCACTCGAACACTTGTACCATCAGCAAGTTCTACTGTAATAATTTTGGTTTGAAGTTCCATTTTGGCTTTACTGGATGATTATGCCTCCTTACCATTCAATCACTATAAGTCAATATCGCTAAAGTATTAAGTAAAATTTTTTCCTCATCCCCCTCCAATGTTCATAGCAGCTAGAAAAGCTTTCTGGCTGACATCTTTATAAACTGTATCTAAGTATTTCATCACGACATCAGCAACTGTCAAGTTTGCTGTTTTTTCTTCTTCTTTAGCCAGAGGAATTTCTCCTAAAGCATCCAAAACAGTTTCGCTACTTGAAGGTGCAATCACCACTAGAGAAGATTCTAGGGGTTCATTGTATTCCCAAAAAGAACTCAATGCTGGTACGGAAGTAGTATGTCGGGACTCATCGCGCTGAGTTTCCTCATTCTCTGTGTTTACTGTCTCTATCTTGCCATCGCTACGTAATTCACGTAAACTACGAATAATCTGGTCTTTGGTACGTCCTCGTAATTGGAACAGGACAAACGGATCTTCACTAAAGCGATCGCCTAACTGATAATATACAGCAGCAACGTGTTTGCATGGATTTGCTTTATCAGGACAAGAACATTTACTGTGAACATCTGACAAAGTAAAAGGGAAGAGAGAAAGACCATTGGCAGTAAAAACCTCTTCTATATTTTGTGGCATTTCGCCTGCCAACAACTTAGCAGGAAAAATTGCCTTTTTAGACATAGTTTCAGCCACAAAACCCCATTCCTCATTACTAAAGGGGTTGAGGGAAAGAGAAACTTTATAAGGTTCTGGCTCACTTCCTTGAACTTTAGCTAAAACCCTTGCACCTTTAAATTCAATACTAAGAACGTTTCCCTCACGTGCATAGATTCTGCCACGTTCCAACCGCTTTTTAAACCGATAGGAATCTAACAAATCCAGCCACCTTTGCGACCACCATTCTCTACTTGCTTGGAGTGTTTGATTTGATTGCATAATTTTTCAATTACTCTTCATCTTCTTCTATGACAGCATTGCGATCGAGAAGTAATAAGTTACGGAGTTGATTGGTATCCATTTCTGTTAACCAATCTTCTCCCGCACCGACAACTTGTTCTGCAAGTTGTTTTTTACTTTCAATCATGTCGTGAATTTTCTCCTCAAGAGTCCCAGTACAAACAAATTTATGTACCTGTACGTTTCGTGTTTGACCGATACGAAAAACTCTATCTGTTGCCTGATTTTCCACTGCTGGATTCCACCATCTATCAAAGTGGAAAACGTGGTTTGCTCTTGTTAAATTTAATCCCACTCCTCCAGCTTTTAATGAGAGAATCATCACTGGCGGTCCCTGGGGGTCGTGTTGGAAACGGTCAATCATTTCCTCTCGTTGTTTTTTACTGGTACTACCATATAAAAACAATGCTTCTCTCTTTAATTGCTTTTCTAAATAGGGTTGAAGTAACTTACCCCACTCGGCAAATTGAGTAAATATTAAAGCACGGTCGCCTCCTGCGATCGCAACATCTAGCATTTCTTCCAAACGTTGAAGTTTACCGGAATGGTGTTTTACCAAAGAGTTCTGCTTCAAATAGTGTGCGGGATGATTACAAATTTGTTTGAGCTTACTTAACAAAGCTAAAATCATTCCCCGACGTTGCAAACCTTCGGCTGAATCTATTTCACCTAGAGAATCTTCTACAACTTTTTGATAAAGTTCTGCTTGTTCGGCTGTCAACCCACAAAAGACAGTCATTTCCTGTTTTTCTGGTAAATCTTGAATAATTTCCCGATCGGTTTTCAAGCGACGAAGGATAAAGGGCTGAACTAACGAACGCAACTGAGTTAAGGAAGCAGTATCGCCATATTTCTCAATAGGAATCGCAAAGCGTCGTTGGAAAAATTGTTTGTTGCCCAAATATCCGGGATTGAGAAAATCTAATATTGACCACAATTCTTGCAATCTATTTTCGACTGGCGTTCCCGTTAAAGCGATGCGAAATGTTGCTTCCAATTGCCGCACTGCTTGTGACTGTTTTGCCTCAGCATTTTTTACGTTTTGAGCTTCATCCAAAACAATCATTTGCCAAGAAACTCCTTGCAAAGACTTTACATCGCGATGAACCAAGGAGTAACTAGTAATAATTAAATCGTGCTTTTTCGCCACTTCTGCAAATGCTTTTCCCTTGGGTCGCTTGTCACCGTGATATTGTAAAACTTTCAAGTTAGGAGCAAATTTTTTGACCTCTCGTTCCCAGTTTCCTAATACTGATGTTGGGCAAACCAGTAGAGTTGGATTTTCCAATGCTTCTTGCTCTTTTAGATGGAGAACGAAGGCAATGAGTTCTATCGTTTTCCCCAGTCCCATATCGTCCGCCAAACAAGCACCCAAGCCCCAACGTTCTAAGAAAGCAAGCCACGCCACGCCACGTTCTTGATAGGGACGTAATTTTCCTTGGAAGCTTGCAGGCGCTGGAATTGTTTCGACAGCTTTGTTATTTGTTAAAGTCGTAACGAGTTCTTGCAATGCCCCAGATGCTTCAAAGCTAACCACTGGTAACTTTTCAATCACCTGAGTGTCACCCATACTAATTCGCAAAGCATCTTCTAAAGACAAAGCCATTTGTTCTTTGCGAGAAGCAAAAAAGGTTTGTGCTGTTTTGATATCTTGCGATCGCAATTCTACCCATTCGCCGTTAATCTCTACCAAAGGGCTGTTTAATGCCACTAGTTTGTCAAATTCCGCTTTAGAAAGAGTTTGACCGCCAATTGCCAATTCCCACTTAAAATTTAATAAACTTTGCAAACCCAAACGTTCCTTTGCTTTCTTTGGTGTTTGAGCGCTAATTTTCAAACCCAAACGATTTGCGATAGTGCCTTTATTTTCCAAAGTAGGAGGCAAAACCACTCCCAAACCGCTATCCTCAAAACGCCACACCGTTGATTTAATAAACTCATAGGCTTGCACGGGATTGAGGCGACAAAATTCAGGATTTGGAGTTTCTAAACTCGATGCAATAGGTGAATAAAATCGCGAAGCTAAGCCTAAACCCCGCAAAAAAGTTTCTTGTGGTTGTTCAATCGTCCGGTTTTGATAAACCAACTTCTCTACAGATTGGTTCCAAATTGTGGCTGCATCTAGCAAAAACTTGGGATCGTCAGCAGCTTGGAGATAATACGCCAAAATCCAATCTTGCTGGTTTAATTCTGGAGGTCGCAATACAAAACAGGTGCGAAATTGATGTTTTGCCCCCATTTGATATTGTAAGGGCAAAGTCCAAGCCTTCAGTGCCGCCTCTAGTCGTTCTACCCCAAATGAATCCCCACTGATTGTATTAGTTACAGCCGTTAGAGAATGCAACCACTGTCGTATTGTGGATGGAACAGATGCCATAATCCTAGCTTCCACAGGCGGTTGATAACCTACCATCCCTCGTATTTGGGCATCTACCGCACTGTTAAGAAAATCTAATAGCAACTCTTGCGGTTCAATTGGCAAATCAACATAAACTGGAGAATACAAACCTTCCCCAATCGCCAATCCCCAATCGCCATTGCCCCTTATCCCCAGAGGGGGCCCCGAGTTCCCCAATCGATACATCCGACAAGCCAATGGCATTAACTGAGAAAACTTTTCCAAACGAGTTCCATCTTGGGCGCTATCTAGGAGTGCTTGCCATTTAGCAACTGTAGTATTCTCGGATTGCTGTTGAAGTACAGGCAAAAACTTACAGCGAGAAATGAGATCCAAACTCCAACGAGCAATTTGTCCCCAAAAACGTAAATCCCCTCCTCGAAAGTGACTTGCCTCGTCACTTATATTGAGGGGGAGAGAAGTGAGAAATTTTGTAGCGGCTTCGGGGTTGAGACAAAAGCCCTCTACTTTCCAAGGTTGTAAATATTTCGGGGTGTCATTGTCATCTGTACCTAATGTGGCAGAATGTGCTGGAGAAATCGATAGGGCTTCCTCTTCATTTTGAATACTAGTTGGTAAGGCAACAATCTGACTGTCAGTTGGTAAATTGATGGTGGTTTCTGTGGATTTTCGTCTCCGCCCATTATCGGTTGTTTTGTGCCCATTTTGTGGGGACGTTGTGTTGAGCGCTTCTATAGCTATGTTATGCGTTCGCAACCACTCGTATAATTCCACTGGTGTCATTGCCAATGGGTGCTGTGGGACTTCTGCGCGTGATAAATCCCTACAAACACCAGTTTCAAGAGTCCGCCAAGTTTCTCCCCAAATAAATAAACAGCTACCCCGATCCTTTATTAACCAACTACCGTGTAAAATTGCCATTTGACAAATTCTCAGATTTTTACCGAACTAACTTTTGAACTTGTTGAATCTTTTACCAAAATTTTTTGGTTCGATCCTCTCCCAATACTCTAGTTGCGGGAATTTACAGTAGGGCGTATGGTGTACTTCCAGCGGGGATTTTAGCTCACTCCACTAGAATTTAACCAGCCCCTTTTCCATTGGGCGATCGCATACACGCAAATTCTTATTTTACATCGAACAACTCCAAAGTTGTCATAGACTTACTTATTGAGTTCCGAATTTACATTCAGTAATAGGAATGGTTACACTTGTTTATCTTTGTGTGCAACTGACACCAGCCTTAGTGCATAAATGTTAGGATTGCCACAGAGAGAGATAGCGAAAATAGAAGGAAAAAAAACTGAATGGGAGAATTTGAAAAGTCAATATCCTTTGACGGACGGGATATTCGGCTGAAGGTGGGTCAATTAGCTCCCCAATCTGGTGGATCGGTGTTGATACAATCTGGGGATACAGCAGTTTTAGTGACGGCTACAAGTTCGAAAGCCAGAGAAGGCATCGATTTCCTCCCCCTAACGGTAGATTATGAAGAAAGACTGTATGCAGCAGGTAGAATTCCTGGGGGCATGCTACGCCGAGAAGGGCGTCCGCCAGAAAGAGCAACTCTGACCAGCCGTTTGATTGACCGTCCTTTACGTCCTTTATTCCCGTCTTGGTTGCGTGACGATTTGCAAGTTGTTGCACTAACTCTGTCCATGGATGAGTTAGTACCACCCGATGTGCTAGCAGTTACAGGTGCTTCTATCGCTACAATTATTGCCAAAATACCATTTAACGGACCAATGGCAGCAGTCAGGGTTGGGTTAGTCGGTGATGACTTTATCATTAACCCCACGTATGCGGAAATAGAAGCCGGCGATTTGGACTTAATTGTAGCTGGTTCGCCAGATGGTGTCATCATGGTGGAAGCAGGAGCGAATCAATTGCCAGAAAGGGACATTATTGAGGCAATTGAGTTTGGTTATGAAGCAGTACAAGACCTGATCGAGGCACAGCAAGACTTGATTGCGGAACTTGGGTTAGAAATCATAACAAAAGAACCTCCAGAGGTAGACTCAACCTTAGAGAACTTTATACGCGAACGGGCAACCGAAGATATTAAGAAAATCCTGTCACAATTTGATTTGGACAAAACACAGCGCGATGCAGCTTTAGATGAAGTTAAAGCTACCATTGAAAGTGCGATCGCGGAACTATCTGAGGAAGACTCCATTCGCATTGCCGCAAAAGCAGACAAAGCGGTTGACAATAACTTTAAGGATTTGACCAAAAAGTTCATGCGCCGTCAAATCATCGAAGACAACGTTCGGGTTGATGGACGCAAACTAGATGAAGTTCGCCCCGTGTCTTGTCTGGTGGATCTTTTACCCAAGAGAGTTCATGGAAGCGGGTTGTTCAACCGAGGTCTGACTCAAGTACTGTCTGCTTGTACTCTTGGTACGCCGGGAGATATGCAATACCTCAGCGATGACTTGCAGCAAGACCAACAAAAGCGTTATATGCACCATTATAACTTCCCACCGTTCTCCGTAGGGGAAACCAAACCCTTACGTGCGCCCGGTCGGAGGGAAATCGGTCATGGAGCACTTGCAGAAAGATCTTTGTTGCCAGTTCTACCACCAAAAGAACAATTTCCTTACGTCATTCGAGTCGTTTCAGAAGTCCTTTCTTCCAACGGTTCTACCTCAATGGGTTCCGTATGCGGTTCCACACTCGCATTAATGGATGCTGGTGTTCCCATTTCTAAACCCGTCAGTGGTGCAGCAATGGGTTTGATCAAAGAAGGTGAGGAAGTTCGAGTTCTTACTGATATTCAAGGAATCGAAGACTTTTTAGGCGACATGGACTTTAAAGTCGCCGGGACAGATAGTGGGATTACTGCCTTACAAATGGATATGAAAATCTCCGGTTTGCCCTTAGAAGTTATTGCCCAAGCTGTCCACCAAGCAAAAGCAGCACGGTTGCACATTCTGGAGAAAATGCTCCAGACCATCGACCAACCGCGCACAGAAATGTCACCTTTTGCACCACGTCTGATGACCATTCGGATCGATCCGGATACCATTGGTTTGGTTATTGGACCTGGAGGTAAGACAATTAAGGGCATTACTGAAGAGACAGGAGCAAAAATTGATATCGAAGATGATGGTACGGTGACGATTTCTGCCCTTGATGAAAACAAGGCGAAAAGAGCGCGTAATATTATCCAAGGTATGACGAGAAAGCTCAACGAAGGTGATGTTTACGCAGGTCGCGTGACACGTATTATACCAATTGGTGCGTTTGTGGAATTCTTACCTGGTAAAGAAGGTATGATTCACATTTCTCAACTTGCGGACTATCGCGTTGGTAAAGTTGAAGATGAAGTTGCAGTTGGTGATGAAGTGATTGTCAAAGTGCGGGAGATTGACAACAAGGGTAGGATTAATCTCACCCGTTTGGGAATTCACCCCGACCAAGCAACTGCAGCGCGAGAAGCAGCCGCAGTTAATCGGTAGTCTGTAACAGGATTTTAGATTTTGAATTTACCTCAAAAAATCTAAAATCTCGCCGCAAAGAATTTAACCTCTTCAGGCTAGAAGTCTGGAGTTGTGCAAATGAAGCCCGCTTGTGCGGGCTAAAAAATACTAAAGAGAAATTTAACCGCAGATGAACGCAGACGGACGCGGATAAATTTGTACTCCAGTAAACTGGGAAACCCAATGCCCAATCCCTAATCCCTAATCCCCAATCCCTAACCTTAATTGTTCCGCTAGCACTTTAACATGAGGTTCCTCAAACAAAGTCAGATGAGAACCGGGAACAAGACGAACATTGATTTCTCCTGTCACTACACTACTCCAACCAAAGTGCGGATCGTATTGCACTCCCACGGCTTTTTCTTTATCTCGTTGTTTATCGGAAGTTCGCAAAAGAGTTACTTTACCTGAGTATTTCTTCAAATTATATTCTTTGATGGCTTGTACGTTGGCATCCATCAGGGCTACGTGCAAATCGTTGTCAGGTAAAGGTTCTGACATCTTTAAATGTTCTAAATACTTATTTGTGATGTTGTGTTGAGTCCATTCTGTCAAACTATTAAACTTGTGCCACAGGTAAGCAGGTCCCTGTTCTAACAAGTTACTGATATGCATCAACGTTCGTTTCAAGAATGGCAATCGACTGCTATACCCAGGAAGACAAGTATCAAGTATGGCAAGCATTCCAATCTCTTCACCTTGTAAGCAAAGTTGTTGTGCCATTTCGTAAGCAATAATACCACCTAAAGAATAACCACTCAGAAAATAAGGACCTTTCGGTTGAATGGACTGAATTTCTCTAATATAAAGCGCTGCCATGTCTTCTATTTTGGTCAAGAAAGGCAATTTTCCTTCTATTCCTTGTGGCTGTACCCCATAAAACGGTCGATCTAAACCAAGATGCTTTGCTAACGAGTAGTAACACAAAATTTCTCCACCAAGGGGATGAATGCAAAACAATGGTGATTTAGAACCTTTGGGTTGAATTGGAACTAAGCACGACCATTGGGTAAATTCTTCTTTAGACTGAGAAAGAGACTGATAAAGTATTCTGGCAATGTCTTCTATAGTACCCGCTTGAAAAAGAGTGGTAAGAGGAAGTTTTTGGTTAAATTTTTGCTCGATTTGGGCGAATAGCTTCACTGCTAGTAAAGAATGTCCTCCAAGCTCAAAAAAGTTATCTCTCACGCCAACAGGTTGACCTAAGACTCGTTCCCAAATCTCTACCAACTCACGTTCTAACTCGTTTCGAGGAGCAATGAAGGTTTTCTTTTCTACTTCGGGTACCCGAAGGGCAGCGCGATTGAGTTTACCGTTAGGAGTTAGGGGTAGTGTCTCTAACATCACAAAGGAAGCTGGAATCATGTATCTAGGAAGCTTTTCTGTGAGAAATTGTCTGAGTTCGTTGGCTGTAGAACTTTGTTTTTCCTTGGGAATAACGTATGCTACTAACTGCTTCTCACTAGGAATATCCTCTCTTAAAAGAACTACAACTTCTCGGACACAGGGAAGTTGAGTCAACACAACTTCAATTTCGCCTAACTCAATTCGGAACCCACGAAGCTTGACTCGATCGTCAATGCGATCGCAAAACTCAATGTTACCGTTAGGTAAGTAACGCCCCAAGTCTCCCGTTTTATAAAGTCGGTCAGTCGCAATCTTAGTAAATGGATTGACAATAAAACGTTCTTGAGTTAGATCGTCGTCACCAACATAACCAGAAGATAAGTAAGGAGTGCGAACATAAATCTCTCCTATCTCACCAACCCCAGCTAACTGTAGGCTTTGGGTCAGAACAAGTAATTGTACGCCCTCAATACCTCGACCCAAAGGTATTAGGCTATTAACACCAAAATCTTCAGGTACAACAAAATAACCCATAGCTTGGGGTGTTTCAGTAGCACCATAAAAATTGACACAAGTTACGTTAGGAGCAAAACGACGGATATTGGTAACATCTTGTGACTTTAGCACATCACCAGCAAAAAACAGGTAACGTAAATCCGCCATCTCACTCTCAATATTCGCCGTCAGTAATTGTGCCATAGCTGGTGTCAAATGAGCAACATTAATCCCCATCACGCGCATCCAATCAGCTAACCGATCTAATGTCTCAATTTCCTCTTGCTGAGGAATGCATAAAGTCGCCCCCAATGACAAGGGAGTAAAAATATCTCTTAACAAAGGGTCATGAGATAAACCAGAAAGCAGACTAAACTTATCCGATTCGCACAAACCAAAAGACTGTTGATGCCATTCCACAAAATGAGATAAAGGTCTATGACTCCCCTTAATACCTTTAGGTTTACCTGTAGAACCAGAAGTAAAAGCAACATAAGCCAAATCATCAAGTTCCACCCTCACTTCCGGGCAACTCTTAGGATAACTTTGCAACGCCACTAAAATAGAATCATAAGAAACATCCAAACAGCAGAAACCCTCATCCGCGTCCATCTGCGTGCATCTGCGGTTCCATTCCATCAAAAATTCAGAATCCAAACCAACTGTCAACAAAACACGCGACCGAACCAACTCCAAACAATCAATGGATCGAGAAGTAGGATAAGCCGGATCGAGAACAACAAAAGCCCCACCAGCTTTCAAAACACCCAAAATTGCCACAACAAGCAAAGCACTTCTTTCCCCGTAAATAGCAACCACATCTTGAGGTTTCACATCATTAGCTATCAGATAATGCGCCAATTGATTGCTCAATTCTTCAAGTTCGGCATAAGTCCAAGCAACTTGCCCATCCACAACAGCCAAATTTTGTGGCACTCTTTGAGCTTGTTGAGAAAATTTTGTATGAACGGCTGCTGCTGATTTTACAGAAAGTTCTTGCTGAGGATTTGGTAAAAGTAATGCAGCATTGGGAGTAACCAGTGATAAAGAAGAAATATTCTGTTGTGGAGTTTCCGCAATCTGAACGAGCAAATGATGGAACTGGTGAAGCATTTCCTCCATTCGCTCGGCTACAAACAAGTCAGCATTATAAACTAATTCCAGTTTGATTCCTTGGTGCTGTTCCGTCACATACAAGGTTAAGTCAAACTTAGAAGAAGCTTCCGGTAATGAGACGGGTTCTACAGCCAAACCGGGCAATTCCAGTTTAATATCCTTGAGATTCAGCATATTAAACCAGACTTGAAACAGTGGATTGCGGCTAGTGTCTCTTTCTGGCTGTAGTTCTTGCACTAATTTCTCAAAAGGCATATCTTGATGGGTATATGCTCCCAACGCCATTTGACGAACGCGATTCAGTAAAGTAGAAAAACTAGGATTCTCAGAACAATTAATCCGTAAAACTACAGTGTTGATAAAAAATCCAATCAAATCTTCAAGTTCAGCTCGATTGCGACCTGCAATCGGAGAACCGATAAAAATGTCTTCTTGTCCGGTATAACGATGCAAAAGTGTCCCAAATGCTGCAAGCAAAGTCATAAACAGGGTTACGCCTTCCTGCTGCGATCGCACTGTCAAAGATGTTGCCAAACTCTGAGGTAGTATCAAAGATTGCATTGCCCCACGGTAAGTTTGCACCGAGGGACGGGGTTTATCGGTAGGTAATTCCAGTACGGTATTTGCATCTAGTAGCTGAGTTTTCCAATAGTCCAGGTGTTGGTTGAGAACTCGAGCCGATAGCTGTTGACGCTGCCAAATGGCAAAGTCCGCATATTGAATGGGTAGTTTTGGCAACGGGTTTGGTAATTTATTCGCGAAAGCCTCATACACTGTTGCCAACTGCTGCCATAAGATACCCATTGACCAACCATCAGAAGCAATGTGATGCATGACCAGCAAAAGCACGTATTCTTGGTTATCTACGCGACATAAAACTGCCCGTAGCATCAAATCAGACGATAAGTTAAAAGAACGCCGTGCTTCCCGATTGAGGAAATCTAACACCTGAGAGTCGGTTTCGCTTTTTTGTTGCTGTGTGAAGTCAACAACCTTCAGTTCCACAGAACGAGGTTCCTGAAAAATTTGTATGGGGCTACCATCAACAGAAACAACAAAATTTGTTCGGAGTGCTTCATGATGAGCAACAATTGCATCTAAAGACTGCTGCAATACGCCTATATCTAGGGATTGGGGACTGGGGACTAGCGACTGGGGATAAGTGGCAATGGGGATTTCCTGAAAAACGTCTACATCTGATGTTTCTCGTAAGCGAAAAGCTTGAGAGATGATGTATGTTGGGTTATTTGGTTCCAACTGTTCCAAAAACCAAACTCTCTGCTGAGCAAAAGATAGGGGGGCGGATTGTCGATTGGCTAATTGGGGAATTGTGCGATCTTCCAACAAATCGGTTTTTTGGTTTTGAATGACTGAAACCTCGCGTGCCAAATCCGCGATAGTTGGTGTCTCAAACAGCAACTGCACTTTAATTTCTACACTTAGAGCTTGACGCATCCGAGATATCACTTGCGTTGCTAGCAGTGAATGTCCCCCTAGTTCAAAAAAATTGTCGTGAATACCTATAACTTCCAAACCCAACACTTCTGCCCAAATGGCTGCCAAAACCCGCTCGATTGGATTGCGGGGTTCAACAAAGTTATGTCTGTCACTTCCTTTATCGGGTGCGGGTAAAGCATGGCGGTCTACCTTGCCATTAGGGTTTAATGGGATGGCATCTAAAAACACAAAGCTAGCAGGGATCGTATAGTGAGGCAACTTATCCTGCAAAAAAAGGCGCAACTCACTTGGAGTAGAGCGTTGTGTGGAGTTTTGTTCTGGATCTACCACAACATAAGCCACTAATTGTTTATAACCCAGAACGTCTTCTCGCGCTATGACTACAGTTTGTTGCACGGCGGGATGCGTCCCAAGTTTGGCTTCAATTTCTCCTAATTCAATGCGGAAGCCCCGAATCTTAACCTGATGGTCAATACGACCCAAAAACTCAAGATTTCCATCAGGTAAATAACGCACCAAATCTCCAGTTTTATATAACTTTGACTTATTAAAGGGGTTGGGAATAAACTTTTCCTCTGTGAGTTCGGGACTATTGAAATAACCCCGCGCCAATCCTACACCACCAATATACAATTCACCCGATTCGCCAACAGGTACGGGTTGTAAGTTTTCATCTAATACGTAGATTTCCGCGTTACTAATTGGGCGACCGATAGGAGCAAATATACCATGAGTTCCACGCTGACAAGTCCAGAAAGTCGTATCAATAGAAGCTTCCGTGGGACCGTAGCAGTTATGTAGAACATTCTCCAAGTTCAGACGAGCAAAAAACTGTTCTACCAATTCAATAGGTAAGGCTTCTCCGCCACAAGTTATGTGTCGAAGGCTTTTACATTTCTCAATTCCCTCTTCTTCTAGCAACACGCGGAGTAGGGAAGGAACTAGGGCGAGAACAGTAATTTGTTGCTCAAAGATAGTTTTAACTAAATACGCCGTGTCTCGATGTTCGCCTGGTGATGGTAATACTAACTGACCTCCAAACAACAAACACCAAAATATCTGCCACACAGAAGGATCGAAGCTTAAAGAAATTGTTTGTAAGACTTTATCGACTTGGCTTAATCCAAATGTGGTTTGTCTCCAAAAAAGTTGGTTGTGTATTCCACGGTGAGGAATCATCACTCCTTTGGGTTTTCCCGTGGAACCAGAGGTGTAAATGACATAAATCAGATTATCGACTGTTGTTTCGCAAATAGGATTATCTTGGCTGTTCTGGGCTATTTGTTCCCAATCGCTATCCAAACAAACAATTTTTGCTTGACAACTAGGTAAGTTGTTAACCAGGGGCGTTTGGGTTAACAGCACTGGTGTCTGAGTGTCCTCCATTATGAAGGCTAAACGTTCTTTGGGATAGGCGGGATCGATTGGTACGTATGCCCCTCCGGCTTTAAGGATTCCCAATAGCCCTACTACCATTTCTAAAGAACGCTCTACACAAATCCCAACTAAAACTTCTTTTTCTACACCTAATGCGCGTAGGTGATAGGCTAATTGGTTGGCTTGTTGATTTAACTGACGGTAAGTAAGTTGTTGGTTTTCAAATGTAACAGCAATTGCGTCAGGCGATCGCTCTACTTGCTTCTCAAACAGTTGATGAATGCATAATTCTAAAGAGTTCTCTAGCTGAGTATTTTGAGGTTTTTCTATTATTAAGCAATTGTTATAAATTGACGTACTTTGTTTGGTATTGCTCATGAATATACAGTATAAGAATTACACGATTTTTCAGAAAAACAAATTACTACCGAATTAGGGCATTTTCAAAATCTCTTGTTTTCTCTTGAAAAACGAAGAAATTTATGAGCGCTCGCAACATAATTCCAAGAAATTCCCATTTTGAAGCTGCTCTTTTGCTAATTCCAAAGCGTGACGAGCATTAATGATATTTTTACTCTCTTGATTTCCCTTATCAAAATGCCGTAAATAAGCTTGGAGATACTTGATACGAAGTTCTAACTTCTCGGCATTTATCAGAAAAGGTAAATCTGACTCAACCATAAAACGAATAGCTAAAATGGGTATAGGGCTTTGAAGAGGATAAAAATTGGAGTTGTGCAATCCGGAGCTATAATTTCGCCTATGAAATTCTCCTAACATCAAACCCGAATCCACAAAAAATTCCTTAAGTTTTTGTTGCACGCTATCAATGAGTCGAGAAGTATCTTCTAGATTAATATCAGGAAAAATTAAGAGAATAGTTTGAGTAAATTCATTTTCTTGGTTTCTTGGCTCTTTTTGCAAAAAAATATCTTTATAGCTTAAAACTAGGTCTTCAATTTCCTGTATTTGCAAATTTTGAGCGCGAATAACTCCTAGTTGAATACTGTTTGTCTTAAATGCATGAGGCACATAAGGGCATACAGGACCCGATCTACCCAAACTAGGGTGAGGTTTCATCAAAAAATTTTTAATCCACTGTTGGATTTCAATTAAATATGGTAAGTCTTCCTGAAAGCGATCTATTTCACTAGGCGTGTAGAGTGGCATTGTAGTTACATCCCTTAATTTGGTCAACGTATGTGTTTATTTGAAGCAAAATTTACGTCATGCAGCATATCGGAAATCATGCATGGCATACGAAAACAACAACGCTTTCCTTATTTCATAGCCATACAATGTGTTAGAAAAAATACAATTGGAGTATTTCTTCGGAAAAAGTATTTTATGTCATTCCAAAGTGGTCTAAGTTGATTAGCACTTAAACCTAATTGTTTATTGTCAGCCATGAAGTTTTAGTTTGAGACATAGCGATCGCTATGTCTCAAACTAAAATAACTTTAACTGCACTCAATCTGAACTTTTACTAAGTTACACGATTATTATTATTCATAATTTGTTAAATTGCTCTTCACATATTACCGTTAAGTTTAAAGTTTTTGTATAGAAAACCGTTTTTTGCTTTCAGTAACTAGAATTTAAATTAAATATTGAAAGCAAAAAAATAGCAATCTTTTTATTAAGAAAGCTACTAATTATTTTCATTCAACTATTTTTGGATTAAAACTGATTTAATTATAAAAACAATTTATTTAATAACTATATAGTGATTATTACTTGTTACGTAATACTGTTAGTATGTATTACCTTCCCTACTCAATTCTGTTCAGAAATTCAATAGGATTTATAGAAAAAATTTGCTATTTAAGAGTTAGTTTCCATTAAAGAAATAACACAGACATATGAAAATGGTATGTAGAGGTGATGGCAATTAGTTGACAAAGAGATAATGCGGAAAAAATGATAAATTATTCCCAAAAAATTTTCATTTTTTACATGGATGAAATGTGCTAAGAGTGTAGCCCTTTGTCCAAATAGACTTTGGATGAAGGAGATTGTAGTTACTCCCGAACCGCCATTCAATTACTTAAACAAGTAGGTAGGGAAGACAGCCCACCATTCGCGCTTTGTGTGGCATAGCCCTACCTACAAAAATCGGTAATTTTAGAGCGTCCAAGGAGTAAATCAACTACAAAGCATTCTGACAGGTCAAAGTTGTGAATGTCATCAAATTTTGATTGACTTGCTTCGTGCTAGCTATAGCAATCCTATTTGATTTGCAAACACGTAGGTAGGGCTATGCCGTACAAAAACCTTGTGTGGTGGGCTGTCTTCCCTACCTACATGACAGAAAATTGTTTATAGATGATTTAGGATTACTACATATTACCTATAGGCGTAGAGTGGGCAATGCCCACCAACACTAAGTGGTTAATATTTAGAATAGAAAGGGAGTCGTTCAATTACTACCATTGAGATATTTGGAAGTATGCTGAGTTAATGTAAAGCTATAAGAAGTTAGCTTTACTCGAAAACTTGACAATTAAGCATCGTGAGTGTTAAGCGTTTACCAGAAACCACTGCCCATGTGAGGATTCTCCGTCAATCCTGGCAACAAGGCTATCTTGAAGGTGAAGTTAGAGCAGGCGATTTTGAGTGGCAGTTCCAATGGCATTTCCGTCGCGGGGAACTTGCTGTCAAGCCCTCTCAAGGACGTGCCTTAATTAAAGAACCGTTGGGTCGTTTTTTAGAGCAACGAGACTACCAACTCGAACCGGGCGGAGACTATGCGTTTACAATTCGAGCAGAACTGTAAAAAATTATGAATGATGAATGATGAATTATGAATAGTATTTTCATAATTCATCATTCATCATTCGTTAGCCGATTTAAGTATCTTTCGATAAGCAGGATGGCAACAATGTCATCTATCGGTCTTGGAGGCTGTCTCATACCTTGTGGAAGGAATTTAGTCAAGCCTTTAGGAGGGTACATCTGCCAGTAGCGATCGCGTGCTTCTAAGGTAGTGTATCTCTCATCTATAAGAATAACGTTCAATGAATCTGTTAATTCTCGCTCGAGTTGCTGTTTCCAAAGCTTAGCTGTTGTTTGGTCTCCCATGACCAACAAAGAAATGGGGTATTTTTGCCTTAGCGATAAAATAGCAGCGATCGCACCATCGGAAGGGACAACTTCATGATAATAAAGTTGCCGATCTATGCCCATAACAGCTAAACCACACTTATCGCGACCCGGGTCGAAGCCCAAAATCACTGGTTGTGTTGGTGGAGAGTCAGGAATAGTCATTAGTCGCTTTAGGTACTAAAAACAACTTGTCCGTTCTGAATTGCTATAAGTTTGACTTTGAGCGGTCCTGCCGTGAAAGTGTCTTCGGCGGCAACAGCTTTAATATCTAATGGCAAATTATACTGCCTTAGTTGGCTAATAAAGCGGTACAAAGTACTATCTATTTGAATGCTATCCAATATTCCAGCATTACGGGCGCGAAATTGCGAAGCAGAAATAAGTAATTCTAATCGCTGTCGTAATTGGTAGGCTGTCATTTTTTGGGGATCGGCTGTTGTAGCAGCTAACACCTCACCTCCTGTAAAGACTTTTTGATTGAGGGTTGCATCGGCAAAAAACTGAATATTATTTTCTCCTCTAACATAGTTACCCGCACTAAACACTCGTACTACATACTCTCGACCATCTTTAATTTGCTGGCTGAGGTTATCAATTTGTTCTTTAGTAACAAATAATATTTGTGAATTTTCTGTGTTCGTACCAGGTTCAGTAAGTCTGAGGTTAGCCGTTCGATTGGCTTCTTGTAAAAGCTGAACGATCGCCTGACGTGCGGCGGGTGGTTGTTCGATGCGAACCACCCCAGAGGCGAGAACCTGACCCCGAACTAAAGCAAGTTTTCCCAAACGCAGTTCGCGGTAAGACTGGTAGAACTTTTCCAGCCTTGCGACTTCCTGTTCTAGTTCGTTCTGTTGTGTTTCGAGATCTTTGAGGCGAGATTCCCTTTGAGCAATGACTTTTTCTCGTTCTGCAATCGCTTGGTTGCGTTCTTGAATCAGGCGATCTAAGTCATTGATTTTTTTGTCTCGCTGTTCGATGACCTCTTGTCGGTTAGCCAATTCGCGATCGCGCTTGTCAATTGCTTCTTGAGCTTGGGCGATGGCTCTTTTTGCCTCAGCAAACAATTTTTGCCGCCCTATCTTCAGTTTTTCTACTTCTGCCAGGAGCTTTTTTTTCTCAACATCAACGTTTTTCAGTTCTGCTACAGTTTGTTTGTAGCGTGTAACAACTCGATCGAGTTGGGTTTCGGTATTTTGAAGTTGAGCTTGAATTTGAGCTTGTTGGCTCAGAGTGCGGCTGAGTTGTTCTGTCGTGCTATTCAGTTGATTTTGCGTGGCTTGTTGTTTTGTATTTGCCTCCTTTAAGGACTCATTGGTTTTTTGCAAGCGTTCTTCTTTCTCTTGTTGTTCTTTTCTAGCTTGCTCGAGTTCTTTCCGGGTAATATCCAGTTGTTGAGTTGTGGATTCAAGACTTTCGCGCTTGCGTCGAAGGTCTTTTTGTATGTCCTCTAACTCAAACACTCCTTTGCGTAACCCTTCGTCAGCAGCAAATAAAATTGCCAGAGTTGATGCCGAGACTAAAGTTCCTGTCAAAATAGTGACTAGTACTGCCGTGTTTTTGGGACGTAGGTTGAACAGTGAGAGCCGCGCTTTGCCAACTCGGGTGCCAATCCGGTCTCCCACTGTGGCGATCGCGCCTCCCAAGATTAATATTGCCAATATCAGGATGTACCCGGTGGTCATCTTTTAGCTACCGACGAAATCCTTCCAGATACAGCCTACTACTTCAAGCCATCATCTGTGGAGAAATTAGAGGAAAGTGCTGAGTTCTGAAGCATTTGTTTTGTTATCTTCCTCATTCTACACTGTCGAAAGGCAGAGGGCAGAAGAGAAAAGGAGGCGTGCCTTCTGCCTTCTAACTTCTGCCTTCTGCCTTTTAGGTAAATTGCCGACTTAAAGTAACGGGCTTGTGGACAGTAATCTTTTTCTTATGAATGGAAATCATCTTTTTCTCGCGCAAGTCACCTAGTAGCCTAGTAACGGTAACGCGAGTCGAACCAATTGCTTCCGCTATTGCCTGATGGGATAGCTTCAAGTCAATTGTGATTCCATCAGCACAAGGAACGCCAAAATCACGACAGAGAATTAATAAAAAACTCACCAATCGCGAACCCATATCTCGGTGAGCTAGCGTTTCAATCATCATCTCTGTTTGTAAAATTCGCGAAGACAGTCCGCGCAGCATTAACATCGACAATTCTGGGTTTTCCTTGAGTGCTTGCTCCACCTGTTCGATTGGAGCTGATAGTAATTCAACAGGTGTAAAAGCCACTGCATGGTAAAACCTATCTGATTTGTTTCCCGTTAGCAAGGACAAAACGCCAAAAACACTATTTTCCCGAAGTAGCGCTACGGTTATTTCTTCTCCTGCCTCGTACACCCTGGAGAGTTTAACGGCACCTTTCAATAAGAAATAAACTCGTTCGGCAGGATCGCCGGGGAAAAAGATGGTTTTATTGCGTTCAAACGTCTCTACAACAGGAGGAAACGCTCCTGTTGCCATCTGACGAAAAACATTTGCTAGGGCCTTATCTTGTGTCATCATCTCCCTTCCCCTACCCAATGCCGGAAAAAATAAAACTAATTCCCTAAGAATACACCTGAAAAATCAAGAACACATTGTCAACCTTTCTGTTCTTTCCTATACTTATCCTCTGGTGCTCATAGTTAATTGTTCATCATGATACATAATTTTTCCTGTTTAGATCTAGTACTTTTTAATAGTTGATTACAAAAGTTTTTACAAAACAGTTTTTTAGCAAAAAACCGAAGATATATTGAGATTCCCCGAAGCTTCCAGTAACAATTTTCTGGTAGCTAACAGGTACCCGGAGCATGATATTTACTAATACTGCTCAAAACTCCAGACAACTAGCGTCAGATTCTAGTATGCTCAAGCAAGAAAGTTCTCATTAAGAATTAATATGCTTGACCTGACAGGAAAAAAAGCTATTGTAACAGGAATTGCAAACAACCGCTCCATCGCTTGGGGGATCGCCCAACAACTGCATAAAGCAGGAGCCGATCTGGGAATCACTTACTTACCAGATGAAAAAGGCAAAATGGAAAAGAAAGTTGCAGAACTGGTAGAATCCCTCAACCCCAGCTTGTTTCTTCCTTGTGATGTCCAAAACGACGAGCAGGTTAAGTCAACCTTTGAAGAAATCCAGCAAAAATGGGGTAAGCTAGATATCCTCATTCATTGCCTCGCCTTTGCCAGTAAAGATGACTTGAGCGGAGACTTCAGCAAAACCTCTCGTTCTGGCTTTAAGTTGGCGATGGAGGTAAGTACTTACTCTCTAGTACAGCTAGCAGGGATCGCTAAACCATTGATGACTGAGGGAGGAAGTATTGTTACTCTCTCTTACCTGGGCGGTGTACGAGCAATTCCCAACTATAATGTCATGGGAGTTGCCAAAGCAGGATTAGAAGCTTGCGTGCGCTACCTTGCGGCTGAAATGGGTTCTGCCAATATTCGGGTAAACGCCATATCCGCAGGTCCCATTCGTACTCTCGCCTCTAGTGCGGTAGGAGGCATTTTGGACATGATTCACCATGTTGAGCAAGTCGCGCCATTAAAACGCACTGTCACGCAACTGGAAGTAGGCAATGCAGCCGCTTTTTTGTGTAGCGACTTGTCTAGCGGAATTACCGGACAAGTCCTGTACGTCGATGCAGGATACGAAATCATGGGTATGTAAAAAACAGTGAACAGTGAACAGTGACCACCTGACCAGTGATTAGTCAATAGGATGGTTACCTTGATTGGTATAAAGCTACTTAATTGTGTATTTACCATTAGAGATTGGTTATTGGCAAATGGCTCTGACCCCTAACTGGATAATTGACGATTGGTGATTGGCGATTGAGGAAATGATTAACGCTCAATACCTCTCCGTTATTCACTGGTCAGGTGGTCACTGGTCAGGTGGTCACTGGTCAGGTGGTTACTGGTCAGGTGGTCACTGGTCATTGGTCAATGTTATTATTGAGAGTCAACTGGGTAACCTATAGATTAAACCGTATTGTTGTTACCCGAAGCACAAAATGAAGTCTGTTGCAGACGCCCCAAACTCTGAACTGAATACCCGAGACAGTCCGCCAGTTGTTCTAACCTCTGAGTTGCGAAAGGTTTATCGTACTGGCTTTTTTATGAATCAGAAAGTTGTCTCTCTCAAAAACTGTTCTTTAAAAGTTTACAAGGGAGAAACTTTTGGGCTATTAGGACCAAATGGTGCTGGGAAAACAACACTGTTAAAATTGTTACTGGGAATTATCCGTCCAACATCAGGGCGGGGTCTGCTTTTGGGTAAGCCGATTGGAGACCGTGGTGTTAAAGAACGTATAGGTTATTTACCAGAGAATCCTTATTTATATGACTATCTCACGGGTTGGGAATTTTTACAGTTAGTTGCTGGACTATTTCAAATTCCTAAAAAAGTTCAACGCCAACGCATTCCTCAGTTGCTTGAATTGGTGGGGTTACCTCAATCTGATGCTCGTAAAAAACTCTTGCGGCGTTATTCCAAAGGAATGTTACAACGTGTCGGGATGGCGCAAGCACTGATTAACGATCCAGAACTGGTATTCTTGGATGAACCAATGTCCGGGCTTGACCCTGTAGGACGCTATCAAATGAGAGAGATTATCTTGTCACTGAAAGCAGCAGGGAAAACAATCTTTTTCAACAGTCATGTTTTGAGTGAAGTGGAACAAATTTGCGATCGCGTTGCCATTCTTGCCCAAGGCGAACTCGTTTGTACTGGATCTCTCAATGAACTTTTAGGAACAACTGACGTATACTCTGTCAAAGGACACGGTGGAGATTGGGAAATTATCGAAAAATGGGTCGCAAATTTGGAATACCAACCGGATGGCTCTTGGCAAGGAGAACTCAAAGGAGATTATTATGATTTTCTAGCGAGTTTTCGTTTGATGGGAGGGCAATTAATAGCTATGAATTTGTCACGCCCATCTTTAGAAAAGTTTTTTGTGCAACAAATTCAAAACCTAAAAAATTAGTACAAGGGCGCGGAAATAAAGCGATCGTTAGTAACATAAAAAAAGCTTACAATAAGAGATGTTGTGCCTTCTGCCCTCTGCCTCCTTACTTCTACCTTCATGTACTAGCGCTCGGATAACGAAATTTACAGAAGCGAGAGTTGAGCTTTAAATAAAATTTAAATAAAATTTAAATTTATTAAATAATTCCCTTCCGGAAGGATAATTTAATTGAAGAATGTGTGAACATCAGGGAACCAGAATACGTGAAAATAGTCAATCAGGGTGACGACTCCACACACCTCCACTTCGTGGTAGGTGTGGGCTTCTAAGAAATTAGAGGTTCGTCATTAGCCTCAGTAATCCGCTATGCAAGGTTTACTACGTTTATCCAGAATGTATAGGCACTTCGGAATGCAGGGAGTAGCGTCCCGTTTCCTAGTTCCGAATTCTGCGCTCAGTGGTTAAACATTCCTACAGGAAGAGGGGAAGTGCTGGTGAGAAGAAACCTGGAAAAACATTGGCCAAGGAAACCACGTCTATTGACGATTACCTATTTATTAGGAATATCAGTTATGAAAGTTTACGTTGTCAACAAACATGGGCATCCATTAATGCCGACCTCACCCCGAAAAGCTAGATTGCTTTTAAAAGAGGGCAAGGCAAAAATTCACAGTCGCAATCCTTTCACCATTCAATTAATTTATGGTTCTAGCGGTTACACTCAACCTGGGAAATTAGGGATTGATGCTGGATATTCCAATATTGGTTACAGTGTTGTCAACGAGAAAGAAGAGTTGATTGGTGGCGAAGTTCAGATGTTGCAAGGAATGTCAGAACGATTGACAGAACGCTTCGTATACCGTCGTCAACGTCGTCAGAGAAAACGTTATCGCGCTTCCAGGTTTGATAATCGTAAGCGTCAGGATAATTGGTTAGCTCCAAGTATTCAGCAAAAACTTGATACTCATCACAAAATCATTGACAGGATAAAAAGTATTGTTCCAGTCAAAGAAGTTGTCATAGAAGTTGCTAGCTTTGACATTCAAAAAATCAAAAACAGTGAAATTAATGGTATTGAGTACCAACAAGGTGAACAATATCGATTTGACAATCTTCGTGAATACATTCTTTACAGAGATGAGCATAGATGCCAAAATCCAGAGTGCAAAAACAAATCTATCCCGCCCATATTGCAAGTTCATCACATTGGTTTCAGGAAAGAAGACAGAGCAGATAGACCAGCAAACCTTATTACTCTTTGTGATAAATGTCATACCCCAAAGAATCATAAAAAGAATGGTTTCTTGTTTGGCTGGGAACCAAAACTTAAGTCTTTTAAAGGTGAAACTTTCATGTCTATAGTGCGATGGCGCTTAACTAACGAAGGGAAGTATGGCTCAACTTATGGTTATATTACCAAAGGTGTCAGGAGAGATTTCAATCTAAAAAAATCACATCACAATGATGCGTTTGTCATTGCTAGTGGGACAATTCACAAAAGAATAGAGTCATTAAATTTAGAACAGATTAGACGCAATAAACGTTCAATGGAACAGTTCTATGATGCAAAATACATCGACAGCAGAGATGGTTCAGTCAAGTCAGGTACAGAACTATCCTCTGGTCGTAGAACCCGTAATAAAAGTAAGAATGGTGAAAATTTAAGACAGTATAGAGGTCAGAAAATATCTGTTGGGCAAAGACGAATCAAGAAACAACGATATCGTTATCAACCGCGAGATTTTGTGGAATTTGAAGGAACAATATATGAGGTTGTCGGAATGCAAAACTTAGGTACTGGCGTTAAATTGAAAAACTATCTCGGAGTCAAAAATAAAGTCGTCAACGTACACAAAGTTAAACCTATCAAAAGGAGGTCTGGTTTGTGTGCCAAAACCTAAGACTGGTAACTCCTCACCTACCCCACTCCCTCACTAGCATAGCGGCAAGTATTGGTCGGGGATGGTTTCGTCGTTGCCCCAAAATTCATGAGGAGAGTCACGTGCTCTGGTTCTCAGAGTTGAGCGACCTGTCCGTCTCATCACTCCCCTTGCAGGTGAGTGAGAGGCATATGATTGGATTAAGTTAAAAATGTTTAAGCAGTATCTAATTGATAATAATCTCAGGTAAGCAATGCATAATACGAGTGTGGTGAAATGGCTCGCCCATCCATTTGTGGGTATAGTGTTATTAACATCTGTAAGTATCGCTGTTCCATCTGTTAGTTTAGCGCAAAGACAGCCTGCACCGAGAAGGACACAGGGAGCGACACAGGCAGTAGACACAAACTACACGCTAGGAGGCGGCGATCGCATTAGAGTGAGTGTATTTGAAGTTCCCGAATACTCAGGAGAGTACCAAGTTCCACCTGGTGGAGGAATTAACTTACCTTTGATTGGCACTGTCAGCGTTCTAGGACTGACAACAGAACAAGCAGCTGATTTAATTGCCCAGAGATACTCTCGCTATTTAAAACGTCCTATTATTTCAGTTAACCTACTATCACCTCGCCCCATTAACGTTTCCGTAACTGGAGAAGTTACCCGTCCTGGAGCCTACAGTCTCAGGCTAGAAGGAGGCGCGGGAGACAATCCTGGGGTACAGTACCCAACAGTACTCGCTGCACTAACCACTGCTCAGGGTGTAACCTTGAGTGCGGATGTCACTAGAGTAGAATTACGGCGAAAACTCGGACGCAGACCAGAGCAAGTCACTGTTCTCAATTTAGAAGAATTTATACGCACAGGTAGGTTACCTCAAGATGTTACCTTACGGGATGGCGATACCATTTACGTACCCACAGCAAGTACCCTAAACTTAGCAAATGCACGTAACTTATCTGCATCTAGTTTCGCTGCCGATCCCACAAGACCCCGCACAGTAGCCATCATTGGTGAAGTTTATCGTCCTGGGTCATATTTAGTCACTCAGGGTGCTGCAGAAGGTGGTGGTGGTACTACTACTCAGACCAGTGCGCCAAGTATTACAGGTCTACCAACTTTGACACGGGCAATTCAGCAGGCAGGAGGAATTACACCACAAGCTGATGTTCGTAATGTTATCATTCGCCGACCCACAAGAACTGGCTCGGAACAGTCCATCAATGTTAACTTGTGGCAACTGTTGCAGAGCGGCGATATCAATCAAGATGTTATTGTACAAGATGGAGACACAGTAGTTATTCCAACAGCAACAGAAATCAACCGGGCAGAAGCAACACAATTAGCGACAACAACTTTATCTCCCACACGCATACAAGTGGGTGTTGTCGGTGAAGTGAAAAGACCGGGACAAGTAGAGCTTCAGCCCAATAGTACCTTAAATCAGGCATTGCTGGCAGCTGGTGGATTTAATGATGCAAGAGCTAGCAGCAAAGCTGTTGACGTAGTTCGCTTGAATCCAGATGGTTCTGTAACCAAGCGTCAAGTCAAGGTAGATTTTAAAGCAGGGATTAATGAAGACACAAACCCCATACTTCGTAATAATGACGTTGTAGTGGTTTACCGTTCTGGTGTAGCTAAAACTGGTGATACCATTGGTACAGTCATCAATCCTTTCAGTGCTGTCTTAGGTGTTTTTAGAGCTTTATTTGGATTCTAAAAGTATTATCACCAGTTGTTTTACTCCCTTTAGCCCGCATCAGCGGGCTTTATTTGTTAAGCAAGAGGAAAAATTATGAGAATTAACTTATTCCCGATGGCTGGTAAAAGTATTACTTCTGGTGAATATAACTTAATAAAAATTATTCAAAAGTATCAAGAACAGTTTTATATTTTGCTGTGGTTGCAAAATCGTAGCGATTTAGGTTTTGATTCTGGAGTGGCTTCATTTGTTGCTCTTTTCAAAGAACCCGATTCCATCTGCTTTTTTACAGGCGCAGTCAGTGATATGGTAACAATGCCTACACTTCCTAAATCCACGGATGAGGGGAGTGGTGGTTATGATGCGATCGTAAAATTTATTAATTCTCTTGACTGGGTGAAAAAACGGACTCTTAGAATTGACCCGGAAGATGTTCTTGATGGCGCTACCATTCGCACTCAAGACTTATGGGAGGAATTATGTACTCAGTCTGAGGATTATCGCACAGTGACACAGCGCATGACTGCTTATGAAGAACTTATCTTAGAAATTTCTACTAATAAATCTGGAATGTTATTTTTAGAAGAAACTTTTTTAAGTGAAGAGGAGTGATATAAGAATCCTAAATGATTTATGAAAAATTTTAAGTACTGTATGTAGGGCTAAAGCCCGCCACCAGTATAAGACGGGCGAGGACGCCCCGCCGTCGCACGCCACTTGCTTCAACTCTGGGAACCAGAGCAACGCAGTGGCTCCTCAACGGGGGGCTTTGGGGTTCCCTCTGGGGTTGGGGGGTTTCCCCCAACGGGTTCGCTAGTTTCCAGGGCGCGGGAAACCCGCCTGCAGGACGCTTACTCACCGCACGGCGCTGCTCTGGGTCCCACAAGATGGATAATTTATTTGTTGGAAATCCCTAAGTTAAAAACTGGTAATCCAGACTGCTAGTTTCTACGTCATTCATAAATGTGCTAGTACTCATAACTAATGACTCGCGAGTTATATGCAATTTCTGGTTAGCAAACGTCAACCTAAAGTATCTTGGTTAAAAAGATTCCTGTGCAGCTTAACCCTAGCTTTTAGTTGGGGTGTAGGAATTCCCTCTACATTGGCTGCAGAAACAGTGACCATCCGCTTGGGTCCTTTTCAGCAGTCAGTGGCGATCGCAGACTTGGAAAAGTTTGCTAAAACTGGTAGATTGCCGGAAGGGCTAGAAGTTTTGTCACCCTTCTTAACATCAGAAATACGAGAGTTCTTGACCAAGCGTTTTACTGTAGATCCAGCTTTTGCCGATAAATTTGTTGATGAAATACGGCAAACACCAGTAGGTAGGCAAATTTTATCATCCTTGAATACGGCGCTTCCGGGCAGTACAGTTGATACCATACAAGTTGCCCTCAACCTCGCGCTTAAGCAAGTCAATGGTTTGAGTCCGCTTGGATTCCTACGTGCTTACCCACGAGAAAATGTAACAGTGGATGCAACTCAAGTTATTGGTTTAGCAGTAGAGCTTAACCCAAGTAACTTGCAAAGTCAAGCTCTAGGTGTTTTATTGGAACGAGAGTTATCTGCTAAAAGTTATACATCTTTTAAACCAGCCTTTGACCCATCCATAATCGGAAACGAAATCGTACAGGAACAGACTCTAAATTTTTCTGACCGACGGCGCAATCGTATATTACCTGTAGATATTTATTGGAGTAGGGGTAATGCTGAAAATCCTTTGGTTGTACTTTCCCACGGTTTTGGTTCTAATCGAAAATCCTTAAGATACTTAGCGAAACATCTTGCTTCACATGGTATAACAGTCGTTGCTATCGAGCATCCAGGTAGCAATGCCATGTCAGTGAATAAAGCAAACGATGCTGCTAATTTAGGAAAACTGCTACCACCCACAGAATTTATCGATCGCCCACTCGATGTCAGCTTCGTCCTTGATGAACTTGCAAAACTCAATACTCAATTGGGAGAACTTCAAGGAAAGTTTAACACAGAGAAAGTTTCTGTCATCGGTCATTCCTTGGGAGGTTACACGGCTTTAGCTTTAGTTACCCCAGAGATGAACTTAGAAGATTTGCGGAAATTCTGTAAAAACTCTCTCAATCTTGATAAATCTCCCGGTGATTGGTTGCAGTGTTCTGCTGCTTCATTGCGAGATAAAAAACTACGATTGCAAGATAAACGAGTGAGTCAAGCGATCGCACTAAATCCCGTCATTGGGGAACTCTTCAATAAAAAAGCTTTAGCCCAAATTACCCAACCCATCCTTATCTTAGCAGGAACCGAAGATGCTATTACCCCAGCACTTAAACATCAGATAGCACCTTTCGCTCGATTACAGAGCGAAAAATATTTGTTAACTGCCATTGGAGGAACTCATTTAAGCATTAGCGATCCTGCAAGTGAAGCCTACTCCATCGTGAAAGAACGACGAGGTGAAGAAGCCAGATCCTTGAGACGATTAACTCAAGGGACTACTTTAGCATTCGTCAAACAACTGACACCAGAAGCAAAAACTTACCGAGAATTTTTGACCCCAGGTTACGCACAGTTTCTTTCTACTCCTGAATTGCCATTGCGTCTTATTTCTGAATTGCCATCCAGTATTAAACCTTGGGTAGAAGGGAGTCTCGATCGCAGTTATATTAAGTAAAGTTACGGCTAAAAAAAATACTTGCAAGCGTAACCACTTAGTGATTTAATAGCGATGTCTTACAGCTAGGACTCAACTGCCCTAGCTTTTTGTATTTAGTTGATAAAAGCTTGCTTATTTCTACAATTTGTGATACCTACAATACTCATCCAGAGAGAATAACCTGAATTTGGGGCATCATAGTAGTGTGTCCTTATAATAAATTCTACCAAACACTTAGTTAGGAGCTTACATGGAACCAATTATTGCAATAGTCTTAGTGCTCGTAGGGTACGCATTAGGATCTGCAAAACTGATAAATCAGGGAAATGAAGCCTTAGTCGAACGCCTAGGGAAGCAGCACCGAAAACTCAATCCTGGTTTGAACTTTATTGTGCCTTTGCTCGATCAAATTGTGATGGAGGACACAACAAGAGAGCAGTTGTTAGATATTAAACCTCAAAATATCATAACTAAGGATAACGTTTATTTAGAAGTTGATGCTGTGATCTTTTGGAGGATCGTCAACATGAGCAGTAGTTACTATAAAGTAGACGACCTTCAAGGTGCTCTCACTCAGTTAGCGACAACAACTATTCGAGAAGTTATTGCTCAGAATGACTTGCAGGACGCTAATACTGATAGCAGTAATATGCGTGAAACTATTAAGAGAATGTTAAATGAGGTAACGAATGAGCAAATAGATCCACAGACGAAGAAAGTAGTCATAGATCCAGTGACGAACGAACCGAAGTTAGGTTGGGGAGTTGAGATTACAAGAGTAGATATTCAAAGGATTACACCTCCAGAAAGCGTCCAGAGGTCAATGGAAGAACAGAAAGCAGCTGAAATTAGGAAGGATGCTGCGGTTAAAGAAGCTGAAGGAGCACGGCAAGCAGCTATTAAGAAAGCTCAAGGAACGCGAGAATCTATGCAAATAATCTCTGCAGCTTTGCAGGCTAATCCCGAAAGTAAAGAAATCTTGCGTTATCTTGTCGCTCAAGATTACATCAATGCTAGCTACAAACTAGGGGAAAGCGAAAATGCTAAAGTCGTGTTTGTCGATCCAGGTAAAGGCAGTGAAATGATGGATTTGATTTCCGACAGTGTCTATGATGAAGGGAAAAAATCTGGCAATGGAAATGGCTCTACCTAGAGCGATAAGCGAAGCTTAACAGCTATACTGCCGTATCGCAATTCGAGGGGCAATTATCGAAAGATAGCATCAGCAACCAAAGACACATTGCGCATTTCTTTCACATCATGGACCCGTAGAATATCAGCGCCACTAAAGATTGCAGCACAACACGCCGCCGCCGTTCCCCAGACTCGTGCTTTCGGATCGCTTTGGTTGAGAATTCGACCAATGAAACTTTTACGGGAAGCCCCTACTAAGATAGGGCAGTTAAGTTGACGCAATTCTGGTAAGCGGCGCAAAATTTCTAAATTGTGCTCGTAGTTTTTAGCAAAGCCGATACCTGGATCGATAATAATGTTTTGGCGATCGATACCAGCATCTATTGCGGCAGCAATTTGCTGTGTCAAAAAATCTACAATCTCCCCCATCAAATCCTGATAATCAGTCATTTGTTGCATATTCTGTGGATTTCCCCGGATATGCATGAGTATAATAGAAACATTTAGACTACTTACGGTTGGCAACATCTCTGGGTCAAAAGTTCCACCAGAAATATCATTCACTATATCTGCCCCTTCTTCTACAGCAGCTTTTGCTACTTCAGACCTTGTGGTGTCTATAGAAATAGGAATTTGAGATTCTGTTCGCAATAAGCGCAAGACTGGCAAAACACGGTTAATTTCTTCATTCAAAGAAATTTGTTCGGCTCCAGGTCGAGTAGACTGACCTCCAATGTCGATAATATCTACACCACTTGCGACCATAGCCCGTGCTTGCGCTAAAGCAGCAGAGAGCGTGTAAAAATCGCCACCATCACTAAAGCTATCTGGTGTAACATTTAACACACCCATTAAGTAAGTGCGCTGTCCCCACTCAAAACAGTGTTCTCGGATAGTTAATACCATTTTGGATTAGAGAGTTTTGGATTGAGGTTTGGTTTGGGCATTGGGCATTGGGCAGCGGGCATTGGACATTAATTATTTATTACCTCTAGTCCCTAGCTCCCAATCGCCAATCGCCAATCCCCAATCCCCTTACTGATAGTTGACAATTCGAGCAAAGCTTGCAGGTTCAAGACTTGCTCCCCCCACTAAAACCCCGTCAATTTCAGGTTCAGCCATAATTTCATCTATCAGATTTGGTTTAACAGAACCGCCATACTGAATTGGAACATCAGGATTGCTCAACAAACTACGAATTAAACCGATGACACGATTAGCTTCCTTGGATTCACAAGTATCACCAGTGCCAATCGCCCAAATAGGTTCATAAGCAATGACCAAATTCTCTTGATTTACACCCACCAAAGCTGATTTTATTTGGTGAGTAATCAGCGATTCTGTTTCGCCTGCATCTCGTTGTTGTTTAGTTTCACCCACACAAAGAATCGGGGTAAATCCAAAACGTTGAGCGGCTTTAAGACGTAGATTAACGGTTTCATCCGTTTCCCCAAAATATTGTCGCCGTTCGCTATGACCGACAACAACATAGCGTACCCCAATTTCAGCCAGCATAGGTCCGGAAATTTCACCCGTGTAGGCTCCAAATTCCTCCCAGTGGATATTTTGCGCTCCCAATTGTACGCGACTGCCATGTAAATTTTTTGACAAAGCGCTTAGAGCGGTGAAGGGGACGCACAAAACCACCTCTCGCCGATCGGGGGTGGCGTCCAAAGCTGGCAAGAATCCTCTTAAAAAATCTTCAGATTCTGCCTGAGTTTTATACATTTTCCAGTTACCGGCAATAACTATTTTTCGCACAGGTGATTTCGTCAATATCTTACTGCTACAGATGCATTCTTCAGTTTAGGATGTTTTGTTGACCAGTGACCAGTGACCAGTGACCAGTGACCAGTGACCAGTGACCAGTGACCAGTGACCAGTGGCTAACTCTACCTTCTTTACACCTCACTCTAAAATCAAAAGTGATTACGATGGAAGGTGGGGCGTGTAAAAATTTAAAATTACAGCCAAAAACAAACCTACATAATTCTTAAAACTATCCGCGTCCATCAGCGTTCATCTGCGGTTCAAAATCCAAAATTGATATGACTTCAACATTACCCATACCAGAACCCAATAGCAATCCAGCCAGTACAGACGACAACTCTCTCCAATGGGAAAAAGAACTCGATAGTGCCATTTTCACCTTTGAAGACATTCAAGCAGAACTCAACTACAAACAAGCACAAACAGCACTACATAATTTAGTCACCCATCTCGACCTCACTCCCCAAGAACAAGAAGGGCTAGAAACAGAAATCGCTGACTTAGAAACCATGTTAGGCAAACTCGATCGCATGGTAGTTCAAATAGCAGCTTTTGGCTTAGTAGGACGTGGCAAATCTTCCTTACTTAATGCCTTGGTAGGACAAACAGTCTTTGAAACAGGACCTCTACACGGCGTCACCCGCAACACTCAAACAGTAGACTGGAGCTTTTCTTCAGAAGAAATCGGTAAAACAGAACACGCTTTGCGAGTGACTTTACCTAGCATAGGTCAATCTCAAGTACAATTAATTGACACTCCCGGTTTAGATGAAGTCGATGGGGATACCCGCGCTGCACTAGCAGAACAGATTGCAAAACAAGCGGATTTAATTCTGTTTGTCATTTCCGGCGATATGACCAAAGTCGAACACGAAGCCCTTTCACAATTACGCGAGGTGGGTAAGCCGATTTTGCTGGTGTTTAATAAAGTAGACCAGTATCCAGAAGCAGACCGAATGGCAATTTATGAAAAAATTCGGAATGAGAGGGTAAAAGAACTCCTATCACCCGACGAAATTGTGATGACAGCAGCATCACCATTAATGAGGACGATGGTTCGCCGTCCTAATGGCACTCATGGCATACAGTTACGGTCGGGAACTGCTCAAATTGAGGAACTCAAACTAAAAATTTTGGAAGTTTTGCAACGTGAAGGGAAAGCTTTGGTTGCTCTTAACACAATGATTTTTGCTGACAGTGTAAACGAACAACTGGTGCAGCGCAAGCTCAAAATTCGCGATAATGCCGCCAATCAACTGATTTGGAAATCAGTTATGACAAAGGCAGCTGCGATCGCACTCAATCCCATTACAATAGTAGATTTCCTGAGTGGAGCAGTAATCGATGTTGCTCTCATCGTAGGTTTATCCAAACTATACAGCATTCCGATGACAGAAACAGGAGCAGTTAACTTATTAAAACAAATTGCCCTTGGAATGGGTGGCATTACAGCAAGCGAATTACTAGCAAACTTGGGTTTAAGTTCCCTGAAAACACTGCTTGGATTATCTGCACCTGCAACTGGCGGTATTTCCCTCGGTCCCTATTTATCTGTAGCCGTGACGCAAGCAGGAGTTGCAGGCGTTTCTTCCTACGCCATAGGACAAGTCACGAAGGCTTATTTGGCCAATGGAGCATCATGGGGAGCGAGCGGACCTAAAGCTGTCGTTAATAAGATTTTGGCAGATCTTGATGAAAGTTCTATTCTCAATCGAATCAAGGATGAATTACGTAGTAAGGTAAAATCAAAGGAGTAACCGCGTACTTTCTTATACCAAAACAAATCAAAATTTTTCTACTCCCTACTCCCTTATCTTTGCTGGTACAGATGTTGCAAAAAAGCAATGTACTCAGGTGAATTTAGTCCTAATTCTAACACTGCTAACACTTTTACGCGATCGCCTTCCAATAAAGCTGATACCGCTAACCACAGCCCTGGGAACACGAGACTGCGAATGATACCATCAGCATCGGGTTCCAAAGGAAGGTACTTACCATCCTGCAAACAATACCAATCTAGCCGATTATCAAACACCTGCCAAACCAGATACTCCCGCACACCATTGCGCTTATAAGCAGTCTTCTTATCACCTAAGTCAATAGCAGCAATGCTAGCCGCTACTTCTGCAACTAGTTCAGGCGCACCTTCAATGTATCCATTATCACTAATAGAAGAACTACCGCCAACCTCTAAGCGTAGCAATGCGTCCGGTTGAGGTTCGTTCTTTAAATCGAGTCGTGTAGTTGTGTTATCTGCTAAATCTGTTCCAGGGGTAGCTGTCCAATATGTCCCTAGCCAAGTCATCAAAGTAGCATGAGGTCTGCCATGAACAATTCTAACGGGAGATGCCACGTATACGACTCCATTAATTAATTCCGCTTTAAAACCTTCAGGAGTAGCATTGTAACGTCGCTCAAATTCAGCACGAGAGAGACGATCTCCGCTTTCTAAGGGAGGAATGGGCATTCTTGAAGTTTGAACTTTAGAGGACTGCACAACTATTGAGAAGCTGCCGAGAGTGACTTGGATATGCCATGATTATTACGCAAAAACATAGCTAACTGAGAGAACTGTAAAAAATAAATTCTCTTATCTTGCGATCTTGTGGGATGGGCGTCCTCGCCCGTCCTTGTATAGATAGCACACCACTAGAAATTTTGTGCCCGCACCACAAGAAATTTTGGAACCTTTTTTTATTTAAAATTTTCTCACTACAATACTAGACGTAAATCAGGTTTTATCAGGAGTATAAATCTTGCAGCCAGATTTAATGGGCTTAGAAATTACGAAGGGCGAACTAAGACGCTTGATTGGGTTAGACCCAGATGACGTATTTCGACCTTCTATTATGCAAAATCGCGAGAAGCGATTAGGTTTTCTTATAAACGAAATGATAGTAGCACTTGCTCTCACACCGATTATTGTCGGTGGAATTTATGCGTTTATAATTTTGCCCACCCTCGGTTCCTCTGTCCCTCTTGGGCTACTCTTGTTAATTATAGTACCAGTGACTGTAGCAAGCGGGCGGTGGATTTGGCGGCGTATAAGCTGTCCCAAAACCCTCACAACTCTTTTAGATGAAGTTGATAAATATCATTCTGTTATCAAAGCGATAGATATTCACGACCAACTCACAATATCAGGCAATGACAACCATTTTAACGATCGCGAGAAAGCGATCGCAGCTTTACAACTAATTAGAGAAGATTTAGTCCGGGCTTTGAAAACGGAACGAATTTTACGAGATAATAAAAAACTGCTTGCCAACAACCAAGAGCTATTTGTCAATAATTTAACGAATCTGCAAACTTTGCAAGTGAGCGCTCAAGCCAGCGAATACGCTCAATTTCTCAATCAATCGTTACAAATTGCCCTTGATGTCCAAGCAGAGATAAGAAAATTGCAGTCTCCCCAGTAAGTGAAGAGTAGGTGACACGAAAATGACCACAAAACCAAAAATCATTGTCCTGGATGACGACCCTACAGGTTCTCAAACAGTTCACAGTTGTTTACTGCTCATGCACTGGGATGTAGATACCCTGCGCTTGGGATTACAAGACGATTCTCCGATTTTCTTTGTACTAACTAATACAAGGTCTTTGCCTGCAGATAAAGCAGCATCGGTTACCACGGAAGTTTGCCATAACCTCAAAATAGCTATAGAAGCTGAAAAAATTCACGATTTTCTGCTTGTTAGTCGTTCCGACTCCACTTTACGCGGACATTATCCCATTGAAACCGATGTCATTGCTGAAGAACTCGGTCCTTTTGATGCTCATTTCCTTGTACCAGCGTTTTTTGAGGGCGGACGTATCACTCGCGACAGCGTACATTATTTAATAATTGATGGTGTTCCAACCCCCGTACACGAAACTGAGTTTGCTCGCGATTCAGTTTTTGCCTACCATCACAGTTATTTACCAAAGTATGTAGAAGAAAAAACGAATGGACGTATTAGTGAAAAGTCAGTAGAACGCTTTTTACTTGAGGATATTCGTACAGGAAGTTTAGAACGCTTAATGCAACTCAGCAACAATCGGTGCGTAGTTGTGGATGGAGAAACTCAAACAGATCTGAACACTTTTGCACGAGACGTACTAGCAGCAGCAAGCCAAGGAAAAAGGTTTTTATTTCGCAGTGCTGCCAGTATCTTAACAGCTTTAGCGGGACTACCACCTCAACCCATTGCAGCAGAAAATATGGCACAGTATGTTAGAGGGGGTAAACCAGGGGCAGTTATTGTAGGTTCCCACGTAAAGAAAACAACCGAGCAATTAAAGATGCTTTTGCAAGAAGAGGGAACAGAAGGTGTAGAAGTTGATGTCGCTCAGTTGGTTAATGCAAGCCCAGATGAATCTGCTACACTGCTAATCAAGGTTGTTGACAAAGTTCGAGCGGCACATGATGCTTATAAAACACCAGTAATTTACACCAGTCGTCAAGAGCTAACATTTGAAAATGTGGAAACTAGATTGCAATTTGGTCTGAGGGTTTCAGCTTTATTAATGGATATTGTACGGTATCTACCATCAGATATTGGATTTTTAATTAGCAAGGGTGGTATTACTTCTAACGATGTTTTAAGCACTGGTTTAGCTTTGACTTCAGCACGATTGCTCGGTCAAATTCTATCTGGTTGTTCAATGGTAAAAACTCCATCAGATCATCCTCAATTTCCCGATTTACCAGTAGTATTATTTCCTGGCAATGTAGGTGATGCCCATGCTTTAGCAACAGTTTATCGAAGATTAAAAGTGGTTAGTGGTTAGTGGTTAGTGGATAGTGGTTAGTAGGGGCACAATGCCTTGTGCCCGTACAGTGGTTATTGGTTAGTAAGGGCGCAAGGCATTACGTCCGTACAGAAATTTTTTACCACTAACGATTAACAACTAACAACTAACAACTATCCAATAACAATATTTAAAAAGAAAAATCAATGTCTAGTTACTCTAATGCAGAAGAAAATCCTATTCTCCCCGAATCTGAGGTCAATTCTGTTCTCGTATATTTAAAATCAAATCCTACTGAAGGCAATACAGAAGTGATTTCTGTTAATGTCAGCGAACAATCACCTTCTGCTGTTGTTGAGACAGCCTCACATTTTATAACTGCCGAGCAAGATTCACATTCTACAGTTGTGGATGTAGAATCGAATTCTCTCACTGCTGATGTAGAGAAAATAGATGTAAATGAATTACCGTCTCCAGAAAATACGGTAAATCCAAATATTCAAGTCCAATTGAAAAGTGAAAAAGACAGGCTGTTATTAGTTTTACCTACAGAATCTCAAGTGCCTTCCTCAGAATACAGTTGGAATGACATTTGGCAACAGATGAAATTGCGACTTTTAGCTTGCAATCGTTCTTTTTCACCCGATACTCTCGTGCATTTAGAAGCCCAAGATCGCTTGTTAGATGGCAGACAACTACAAGAACTAGCAGAGGGTTTAAATCAATATCAAGTTCATTTAAAATCTGTTTCCACCAGTCGCCGCCAAACTGCTATTGTTGCTGCAACTGCGGGCTACTCTGTAGAACAAATACAGATCTCAAAAACGCTTCGTCCCGAACCCAAGCCTACGAGCCCACCTCTAGCGGAACCTCTTTATTTAGAAAAAACTATTCGTTCGGGAGAAGAAATTCGCCACTCAGGTCATATCATTCTTTTGGGAGATTTAAACCCAGGTGGTATTGTAATTGCAGATGGGGATATTCTCGTATGGGGGCGTTTACGGGGTGTTACTCATGCAGGTGCTAGTGGGAATAGAGAGTGTTTGATTATGGCTTTACAAATGGAACCAACCCAATTACGGATAGCAGACGCGGTGGCTAGAGCACCAGAAAAATCTCCTACGCAGTATTATCCTGAAGTGGCATACGTCACCTCAGAGGGAATTCGCATCGCCCGCTCTACTGATTTCTCTAAAGTCTTATTAAGTAGGCTCAACCAAAAAAAGGATGAGGGATGAAAATGGGATTGGGGATTGGGCCCCGAGTTCCCCAGTCCCCAATCCCCAATCCCTATTTTGTTGTATATTTTTAATCACCAATCGAGCGCGTTTCCATCATGACTCGCATTATTGTCGTTACCTCTGGCAAAGGAGGGGTGGGTAAAACCACAGTAACAGCAAACCTGGGTATGGCTTTAGCTAAAATAGGGCGTCAAGTGGCTTTAGTTGACGCGGATTTTGGTTTGAGAAATTTGGATTTGCTGCTAGGACTAGAAAATCGCATAGTATACACTGCAGTTGAAGTTTTGGCTAGAGAATGTCGTCTAGAGCAAGCTTTAGTTAAGGACAAACGGCAACCCAATCTAGTCCTGTTACCTGCAGCACAAAATCGTACCAAAGATGCTGTCACTCCCGATCAAATGAAGCTTTTGGTGAATGCGCTAGCACAAAAGTATGAGTATGTTTTGATTGATAGCCCAGCAGGAATTGAAATGGGGTTTAAAAATGCGATCGCCCCAGCAAAAGAAGCCCTCGTGGTATCCACACCGGAAATAGCCTCAGTTCGCGATGCTGACAGGGTTGTGGGGCTGCTAGAGGCACAGGGTATTAAGAAAACTCATCTCATCATTAACCGCATCAGACCCGCAATGGTACGGGTAAATGATATGATGTCGGTTCAAGACGTTCAAGAACTTTTAGCTATTCCTTTAATTGGGGTAGTTCCTGATGACGAGCGCGTTATAGTCTCTACCAATCGCGGCGAACCTTTAGTACTATCAGAGAATTCTTCTTTAGCTGCCACAGCTTTTGACAACATTGCTCGCAGATTGGAAGGAGAATCAATCGAATTTCTTGATTTAGATTCAGATCGCGACAACCTCTTTTCTCGTTTGAAGAAGTTGTTCCGAACGAAGATTGTTTAACTTTCCAACCCGTCTGCCCTTCTAGCTGCAATGATTGTCGAACTTTTAGAAAAACTTTTTTCTCGCAGTGCTGACAACAGCCGCACTCAGGTTAAACGTCGCCTGCAATTAGTTATAGCTCACGATCGCGCTGACCTCAGCCCTCAAATCTTAGAAAAGATGCGGCAAGAGATTTTAGAAATTGTCTGCCGTTATGTAGAAATTGACAAAGATGGATTAGAGTTTTCCCTAGAAAGCAATCAACGGACAACCGCCCTGATTGCCAATTTACCAATTCGGAGAATTAAAGAAAATTTACCGGAAGAGACACTGAAACCTGAAGTTGTCACTAAAGGAGTAACTCCAAAAGAATCAATTTCAGAAGTGGAAGTTATCGATCGGGTTAGTGAGTAAGAAAGGGAGCATCCCAATTTGGAAAAAACATCGAGTGATTAGAAATCACGGCTATACAAGTTAAGTCCGCCTACGCGGACTAATGTTCTATAAAACCAGATTTTTAGAAGCGGTGGAGTAAAACTTAGTTCCATCGCCACTAACCACTATCTATTTAAAAAAATCCGAACAAGCTGGTAAGCACCACGAGTCCCTAAATTTTCGTAATCAGTGGGCTTGAATCCCATTTCGGGAAACTTTTTCGGTTGAGTAAGAACTAATACTGTGGAAGGTGTTGGCTTCTTTGCTGCTTTGTCTTGAAGGTATTGTGCAGCAGACGCAGTTACTTTTTGGTATGTAACACTACGACGACTATAAAAAACAACTGTAGGTTTTTTAAAGCCGACCATAACTAATTCTTCACCACGTTTTTGTGTTTGAACTACGATTTCAGATAATTCTCTTAAAGGTAACTGACGTTCTCGATCCATTAAAAATAAGGCGGGTGTGAGAACTATCGTCAGGAATGCTGCAAATCCTATAATATTGATAATTAGCATAGTCTCGTAACGACGGCGAGCGATCGCAACAGCAATTGCTATGGCACTTAAAATCCAAATCGCTCCCCCCAAAACAGTTAAACCCGATCGCTCTAGCAAGTTACGAAAGTCGGGTGCAGCAGGATCGCTACCTATTACTTTAGGTAAGTAAAACATCGCTACTGCTATTGCTGATAAAAAAACAACATTTACCCAACCAGTCCACCCAAAGCGAGAGAGGGATAAGGAAGAAATTGTTACCTTGTCTCCTTTGTCTCCCTTGTCTAATAAATCACTCCACAGTAAAGCGATTAAAATAGCTGCTGCAGGCATTAGAGGTAACACGTAGCTAGGAAGTTTTGTCACGGCAACAGTGAAAAAACCAAAGATGCCAACAAACCAACAAAAGGCAAATAAACCTAGTTGTTGAGAACGTTCTTGCGATCGCCAGTATTTTCGTTGCCAAAACTTCAACCGTCCCATTGCTATAAGTAAATACACTGAATACGGTGCAAAGCCAAGCAGCACAACTATAAAATAAAAATACCAGGGAGCTGAGTGACGATTGACTACGTTTGTAAAGCGTTCGACGTTGTGATATCCAAAAAAGGAGTTAATATAATCCCAACCATTGCGCCAAATAACTAGCACATACCAGGGTAATGATAGACAAATAACAATAAGTAAGCCTGTAAAAGGACGCATTTCCCGTAAGACTTGCGTAATATTACCCAAGTACAGCAAAAATATACCAATAATCAGCACTGGTAGAACAATTCCTACTGGTCCTTTTGTTAAAATCGCTGCAGCAATAAGTACGTAAAAAGCTATGTACCAACGTGCTTGTACATTAGATTTTGCAGGATGGGCATATCCTAAAAAAAAGCACAGTAATGCTGACGCCATACAACCTGTCAGCAGCATATCTGAAACACCTGTTCTACCCCAAATAATCATTTCTGGATTGAGTGCCATAACAGCTATTCCACACCCTGCTATTATCCATCGCAATTCAGGACGATACCTTTGCTCTAACTCATCTTTCCTTGCAAAATACCAGTGTATGGTGTAGAATGCTAAACCAATCAACCCTATAGCAGCAAGTGCTGAAGGTAAACGTACCGCCCATTCATTCACACCCAAAATTGAAAAAGCGATCGCCTGACACCAGTAAATAAGAGCAGGCTTATCAAATCGAGTTTCACCATTAAAAAACGGTGTAATCCAATCTCCCGTGACAAACATTTGGCGAGATGCTTCAGCAAACAGAGGCTCCGTCTCATCAATTAAGCCAATACTGCCCAAATGCCAAAGAAAGGCAATCCCACCTATCAAAATTACCCATAAGATCGATAAAGTCACAGCAAGGGCTGGACGCTTTTCTATACTACTCCATCGGGGATTGGGGATTGGGGATTGGGAATTGGGCATTGTGAATTAGGGATTGGGGACTGGGGATTGGTTGTTTATTTAGAAGACTTTAGCTCAACTTCTTGGTTCCTGAACTAATTTCTAATAGACAAGGTGGATACGAGAGACAAGGGAAAATCACGAACAATCAAACCCAGAATTGCCAGTGACTAGTATTTAGTAACTATTTACTGGTCACTGGTCACTGGTCACTGGTCACTGTTCATCAAAACCAATTGCCATTCTTTGCTTTGAGCATTCCAGGTTGGAGAAAAAGTTTCTCCAACAACATAAGGTCCCCAATAGCGACGAGAACCATCTTGTGCAAAAGCGACTAAGATATCACCTTTTTCCAGCTTGAGATCCCCGTTAGGTAAGGCTAGAATTACCCCCTTTTCACTACCTTCTTGAGGGGCAAAATCCCAATGTGCTGGAACAGCATCATAAGCTGTCGCTGTCTTCGAGGAAACTTCTTTTCCCTTATTAACAGATTGCCGTGAAAGTAAGGCAAGGCGTACTGGTTGATTGGTTTGATTGCTCATCCGTAAGCTTCCAAAACCCGATGTCCCATTGTTACTAGCATCTTTCGCAATATCGGTACGACTATCTTCTTTACTTTTTAAATTAGTTGGATTGGGTACTGAACTGGACGAAGTGGAAACAGGCACTGCACTTTGCACGTCTAATGCTCGCTCTGTTGGGGTGGAAGAACCTCTTAGTCCTGTTGGCTCAAAAGATACAATCCATTTTTGACACCCTAATGGCAGCAAGAGCAATCCCAATGAAGATGCCACCAGAACAGCGTGAAAATACACTGATGGTTTCATGGTAATATATTTTACTAATAAGTACTTTTTGTTGGCTGCAATAACAGCAAGGGCGATAAGCGGACGTAACGGCTAAAGCCGTATCGCACAAACTCAGTTGGAATTCAGTTATGAAAAGTATCATAAGAACCACTATGAGGGCAACTAAAAATTTCGTTACTTCTCACAGTGAAGAAATGTATAGATATTTATGCTCGCTGAAAACCAAGCAGAAGCCCATAATACTATTTAAGCAAGACTACGCTGTGCTGCATACCCTCATATATAACAATATATTATGGGTTCCGGATGATTATAAGCTTACGTAATGCAAAACACTCGTCTTAACAACCTATTGAGTACGCTCGGCGATCGCTTGAGGGTTTGGTTGTTCAACCCTTGGCGACGGTGGTCGATATTAATAATCAGTTGGTTGTTCGGTTTTTTCTTAGGCAGTGCAATTTCCACAACAGCCGGACAAGCAGCCGAATTGGATGTTGTTGCTGCTGCGTTTTTAGTGTTGTTGACAGAAGTATGTAGCAGGATATTCTACGATCGTTCTACCCAAGAGCGAAAACCCTTATGGTTAGAAGCGCTTAATATCCTTAAAGTAGGTCTGATATACAGCTTGTTTCTCGAAGCCTTCAAGCTGGGATCGTAAGCCCGACTATGGAACTTGTGACGACTCCACACACCGCACTTCGTGTAAGTGTGGGGTTTCTGCCGGGGCTAGCTAAATAAAAAAATAACCAACTTTCTCTTGTGGTACGGGCGTCCTCGCCCGTCACTCACAAAGAACGGGCTAGAAGCCCGTACCACAAGATGGATAATTTATTTCTTGGACACCCCTAGCCACTTACCACTTACTCCCCAGACTGTATGCGAGCAAGAAGCTCGTAAAAAGGTTGCCAATTATCTTCTCGAACAATTGGTTCCCAAATTGATTCAATAACTGGTCTGAGAATCACTGTTTTGGGATTGTAACGAATTAAAGTTTGGGCGATCGCGTTTATTTGGTCTATATCAAAACTATTCAGTATCTTATGATATAGAATGCACCAGTCATCGAAAAGTTGTGATGAACCTGATACTGGTACAACGTCCGAATCTATCATAATTAAACTAGGATCGTCGCGCCATTTGGATGAAAACGTGCGAGCCATTTCAGAAAAGAACTTATGATATTCAACTTTGCTTTCCAGCAAAAATTGAATTGTTAAATTGAAAAGTTCTATGGCTTCTGGAGAATCTATTTTCTCAAAACCTAGCTTCTTTAACATTAGAGAGCGATACTCGCGATGATAATGTTCGTCAAAGCTAACTAAACCAGATTCCATATCGGATGGTTCGATAATAGCTTTTAATGACTCTTGGAGTGTTTCTAAATTCCATTTACAAATACTTGGTTGATGACCGTAGCAGTAACGTCCATAGTAGTCGAAATAAGCAGCCGTAAAATTAGGTTGATAAGTAGGGATGAAAGCATAAGGACCGTAATCAAAGCTTTCTCCTGTAATGGACATATTGTCAGTATTTAATACGGCATGACAAAAACCAGCAGCCATCCACTGTCCTACAAGTTCTGCTGTTCTTTTAACTAAATCTGTATAGAACAAGGCATATTTTTCTTCTTCATCTACTAAATAACGATAGTACAGTTCTATGACGCGATCCAAGAGCTTCTTAGCTAAATCGGGACGCCGGATATAATGCAATCGCTCAAACGTACCAAATCGGATGTGCGATCGACTCATCCTAACCATAACTGAGGAACGAGTGGGAGAGGGTTCATCGCCCCGCCACAGGGACAACCCTGTTTCAATCATGCTCAAACATCGCGAGGTACGTACACCCATGTAATTGAGTGCTTCTGCTGCTAGAACTTCCCGCACTCCACCTTTGAGAGTCAGCATTCCATCGCCACCACGGGAGTATGGAGTTTTACCAGAACCTTTGGTGCCAAAATCGTATAATTCACCATCAGTACTGCGGACTTGTCCGTAGAGAAACCCTCTACCATCACCCAAAAAAGGGTTGTATTCACCAAATTGATAGCCGTGGTAACGAAGCGCTAACAATGGTTTTCTTCCTTCAAATTTGCCAAAAGCTGTGATAAAATGTTCGTCTGCTACATCTTCAGGATTTAACCCCAAGCGATTTAGCAGTGAATCGTTACGCCAACGCAATATGTGTTGGGGAAATTCTGCTGCAGCGACTTCTTCGTAATAATCATTGCCTAAAGCTTCGAGAGCGCTTTCGTAGTTGAGATTGAGGAAGGGATTGTCAGAAATCTTATTGTTTTCTGTTTCAGCTAGAGCCATTAGAATTGTGTGCGATTTGGTGTAAAATATAGCCAGATTGGGGAGATAGACTAAATAAATTGAACTGAAAAACTTCTTCTTTAATACTATCTTCTGTCAGCCCTTCAACAAAACTTAAATCCCCTTAGATCCCCGACTTCTTCAAGAAGTCGGGGATCTATAGGAATCATAAATGATTTGTGGAAATTTTAAGTAGGTAGGGCTATGCCGCACAAAAGACTTAGTGGTGGGCAATCTCTACCTTACGTGCATTTCAAAAATCAAATAGAAGTCCTATAAATACAGTAAATCTCAACTTCTCGAATTTTGGTTAACAGGTGATGAATCCTCAGAGAGGATAGCATTGATTTTTCTTCGAGAGGCTTGAACTATTGTTTGTATACGCGCTCTTTGTGTAGGTGTAAGCTTTACAGATTGTACTAGTTGCTGGAGATTTTGACGCGATCGCAAGCCTTGAACCATTTTGCTATGTTGAACTTGGGTAAATACAGCCTCAACTTCGTGGTATGCTTCTTCTTTAAGGGCTTGTATTTTTTGACGCTGTTGCGGCGTTAGTCTTTTTTCAATCCGTGGTAAGGCGTATCCTAAAGCTTGTATTGTAAGTGGAACGAGTATATAAGAGGGAAGAGGTCTAGCATTGGCTGCAGATGGTATTCCCGATAATATGGTAATCAAAACACAAGATGTGAAAAATACAGATAAGCGCTTCGGAGATTTGTAACTCATGGAGAAATATTCCTGTAGGATTTCGTAGAGATTCAAAGACTAATTCTTTAAACGCCAATTATAGTTGGTAATGCTAGTAAGAATGTGATCTTCCCATTTTTCATGAATGAGTAAATAATCTCTGGCATAACCTTCTATGACAAAGCCCAACTTTTTTAAGACATTACCACTCCGCCGATTGTGAGGCATATAGTTAGCCATAATCCGGTGCATATTCAATTCTTGAAATACGTATTGAATGGCTGCTTGCAGGGCTTCTGTCATATAGCCTTTTCCTTGTTCGGTTTCTGCAAGTCCGTATCCAACATTACAATATTGAGCGGCTCGTCTTGTGAAATTACTAAAGTTAATCAGTCCAATGACTGTCTTTGGCTCGCTTTGCAGAAAAATAAAGAGTCTTAAGGATATATCATTTATAAATTCTTTGCGATCGCTATCTATCCTCCAATACCAGTAATCTTCCGTAAAGAAACCATTAGCCCAAGCGGGAGAGTAAGGAGTCAAAAAAGTTTTGTTGTCTGTATAAAATTTTAGAATTGCCGGAATGTCTTCTTCAGTAGCTATTTTTAGCAAAAGACGTTCAGTGGTAATCAGTGGCAGTTCCATTTTTATCGTTATCAATGACTAGAATGACAATATTTTCTAATTTTTCTGTAGTATTGACAACTAAATTAAAGTTTTTTATCTTTAGCTTTTAAGTACAAAACTATTAATAGAACCTGTACAATCAGGGGAATGCATTAAACACAAAAATCGGATAATTTTTAACAACAAAAAGGTCAGTGATGTCAGTAGCAATAAGATACAATTGGCAAGAATCAGAGATACGAGCAATATATAATACTCCGTTGCTAGAGCTTATCTATCAAGCAGCCAGTATACATCGTCAATACCACGATCCCAAGAAGATACAAGTTTGTAAACTGATATCAATCAAAACAGGCGGGTGTCCGGAAGATTGTGGTTACTGCGCTCAGTCCTCGCACTACAAAACAGAAGTTAAGCCACAAGCACTCTTAGAAAAAGAAACAGTAGTAGGTATTGCACGACAAGCACTGGTCAACGGTGCGAGTCGGGTATGTATGGGCGCTGCTTGGCGAGAGGTACGGGATAATTCTCAATTCGAGCAGGTGCTAGACATGGTTAAGGAAGTCACAACATTAGGCTTGGAAGTCTGCTGCACTTTGGGTATGCTTACAGAAGCTCAAGCCAAGCGCTTGGAAGAAGCAGGGCTTTACGCCTATAACCATAACTTAGATACTTCTCGCGATTACTATAGTACTATTATTACCACCAGAACTTATGACGATCGCCTCAACACAATCAATAACGTTCGTCAAACAAACGTTACAGTCTGTTCTGGAGGTATACTCGGTCTAGGTGAAACTACAGATGACCGAGTATCCATGCTACACACTTTAGCGACCCTACATCCTCACCCAGAATCCGTACCAGTAAATATACTTTCCAAGGTTGAAGGGACACCTTTAGAAAATCAATCGGATATTCCCTTTTGGGATATTCTACGAGCGATCGCCACAGCCCGAATTGTCATGCCTGCTTCTGACGTTCGCTTAAGTGCAGGTAGAGCAAAGCTGTCACAGGTTGAACAAGCAATGTGTTTCCTAGCAGGGGCAAATTCCATCTTTTCTAGCGATGACGGACATATGCTAACAGTAACAACTCCCTGTCCGGGTTACGGGTGCGATCGCGATATGTTAAACTTGTTCGGCTTGGAAATGCGTCCTCCTTTCACTCGTCAGGAGAAAGTTGCTAAGGAAAGTGTGGTTGGGTAACTGTAGCATAATTTACCCCCCTTAATCCCCCCTTGTAAAGGGGGGAAACTAAAGATCGAGTTCCCTCCCCTTAGTAAGGTTGAACTGTAGGGTGGGCATTGCCCACCAATTGAAGGAAACTGAAGATCGAGTTCCCTCCCCTTAGTAAGGGGAGGGTTAGGGTGGGGTAAAACACAAGGGTAAAATGCCCACCCCACAGGAGTGTTGCACTGTATAAATTAAAGAATCTTAGCAGCACGCAAACCAAACAGTAAAGCAATTGCAATACCAGTAAACACGGCTAAGAATCCTACGTAAGCGATCGCAGCAAACATTTGTGTTTCTCCACATTCATTTATAAATCTATTGAAACATTTATTTGGGTTAGCGCTCAACTGTCCCCCCGTTCCCCTCATCCTTAAGGAAGATATATCCAAAAATTAGACAGAAAAGAACATAAAAAGGGTCTAACATTCAAGAATCGATAATGCCTAAGCTGTAGAATACAGCCCGATGGCGTTTTGAAAGGGGTTTGGTAATGGCGTCTGTTATTAGCGTGAATCTGCCGCAGCAGTCTTATGAAATTGCGCTCGCTCCGGGCGGTTTAGACAAGCTTGGTGAATACATGACCAATTTAAAGCTTGGTAAGAAAGTACTTATAGTTTCTAACCCAACATTATTTAAGCATTATGGTGAAAGGGCAATTGGATCTCTAGAAGCTGCTGGGTTTGAAGTCGCAAGCTGCACCTTACCTCCAGGCGAACGTTATAAAACTTTAAGCTCAGTGCAGAAAATTTATGATAAAGCCCTAGAAAATCGGATAGAACGCTCCTCAACAATGGTGGCATTGGGCGGTGGTGTCATTGGAGACATGACAGGTTTTGCAGCAGCGACTTGGTTGCGAGGGATTAACTTCGTACAAGTGCCAACAACACTCCTATCAATGGTTGATGCGTCAATCGGTGGCAAAACTGGTGTGAATCATCCCCAAGGAAAGAATTTGATTGGTGCATTCCATCAACCGCGCTTGGTTCTTATAGATCCAGAAGTACTAAAAACATTGCCAGTGCGGGAGTTTCGTGCGGGAATGGCAGAAGTCATTAAATACGGTATTATTTGGGACGCTCAATTATTTAGCGAGATGGAACAGAGCAAACGTCTTGACCAAATGCGCTACATCAAACCAGAGTTAGTAGATAGTATTTTGACACGTTCTTGTCAAGCTAAAGCTGATGTCGTCAGTAAAGATGAGAAAGAAGCAGGGTTGAGGGCAATTCTCAACTACGGACACACCATTGGTCATGCAGTAGAAAGCTTGACGGGTTATCGTATTGTAAATCATGGTGAAGCAGTTGCCATTGGTATGGTAGCAGCAGGGCAGATTGCAGTAGAACTGGGAATGTGGCAAAAAGAAGAGACAGAACGGCAAGATTTGCTGATTCAAAAAGCAGGTTTACCAACTCAACTGCCATCTGGGTTAGATATTGATGCGATCGTTGATGCTTTGCAACTCGATAAGAAAGTGAAGGCGGGCAAAGTCAGGTTTATTTTGCCAACACAAATAGGAACTGTAACAATTACTGATGAGGTACCATCTGATACAATCAAGCAAGTGTTACAAAGGATGATAACCGTAGAATAAATAGTTGATGGAGGGTCAAAAAAAATACTTGTACTCTATGGAGGTTTGTATATAGATAGATATAGTACTCAGATACTAAAGAATGACCAGAACTCCCTTTGACCAATTCTCCAAACAATTCTTGGAAGAGTTATTAACTTTAGTTGGTGAAGTCAAACCCACGCTTGAAGTTCCCGGTGAGCCAAGATTTGTAGATATTTGGTTTGCGCCATTTCCACAGCCAACTGTCAATCGCCAAACTCTGGGTTTACTAGGGTTGATTGCGACGACTTGTTGTTTATTGGAACCGTTTCGCAATCAACCCTCATTTACAGAAGTCCGAAATTGTTTGCTCAAGCTATTTCTCCTGCAAGCGGATTTTCAGCGCCAAGCCAAACGAGAAAGACAGACCATTCCAGAAGCAGAATTGCCCCAGCTGTGGATTCTGGCTCCAAGTGCATCGGATAACCTTGTCAATACCTTTCGGGCGCTTGTTAATGACACTTGGGGCGAAGGAATTTATTTGTTTGCAGACGGGCTGAAAACGGCAATGATTGCTATCAACGAATTACCTCGAACTCCAGAAACTCTGTGGCTGAGGGTTTTGGGTAGAGATGCTACGCAACAGCAAGCCATAGAAGAAGTGATTGCACTGCCTGTGGAAAATCCGCAACGTTCGGCAGTGTTAAAGTTGCTCTCAACTTGGAAGATTAATATAGAAATCAGTGGTGAGATAGATGAAGACGAACGGAGGTTACTGATGACATTATCACAAGCTTACTTGGAGTGGGAACAACAGACTGAGCGTCGCGGACTCGAGCAAGGACAACGCCTTGTGGTTGAGAACCTTCTCAAAGTCCGTTTTGGGGAACTAGACGAACAACTTGCTGGTATCATTCCATCATTGTTGCAACTACCGACCGAGCAATATACCCGTTTGCTGCTGCAACTTTCACAACTGTCTCGCGAAGAGTTACTGGCACAATTTCAACCTCCACAAGCATAGCGAACATCACACCTGCTCAAAGTGCATTTCACCCACCAATCTCGCCCAGCCAGTTGTTGAACAGCGACTGGTT